>JAZUEL010000064.1:0-7494 GCA_045640125.1 Oscillospiraceae bacterium | reverse complement strand
CGATGCTGACGGCGGCGGCGTTTCGGAACTGCACTCCGATGTTGAAATCATCGTACTCCTCCAAAAAGGAATCTGCAACGATGTCGAGGATGTCGCGTTGGTTTGCCTCCCAATACTCTGCGGCCAGTTTGGACGCGATCTGTTCCAACTGATCGGGCAGGGCGTCTGCGGACACGCCGTAGCTGCGTTCCAGCACCGCCGACACGGCGGGGTAATGCTCATCCTTGTATTTCCACAGATTGACGCTCCGTGAGCCGATGCGTCCGTTGGTGTCTGCAACATCAAAGACATATTTTAATCGCGGATTGTCGCCGCTGGTGTCCACCAGCGCAATGCCCTTGGAGCCGCGGCGTACATAACGACCCATGCGCTCGTTCCATGTCTCGTAGTCGGCGCAGGCGGTGGCATCCGGGCGCTGGGCGTGGATCATGATCTGTTCGTTATAGGGGTATTTATACAGTCTGGCGGCGGTCTCCAGAAAGGCTGTCCAGCTTTGATAGCTTCGGATGGCCTGAATGGCCGCGTGATCTGCCATTTGCGAGTAAAACTGTATTTTGTCGGGCATATAATTTCCTCCTTCCTCAAAAGAGTTTTTGCCCCTCATCCAACGATGAGGGGCGGTTTCGTCAATCCAAATCGGGTATCAGGTCGAGCGCGTCGTAGTCGGTGTCGCTGATGCTGTTCAGCTTCTCAATGGCGTTTTTGCTGAGTAGAATGAGCTCCGTTTCGTCGGCATCCAGATAACGCCGCATCTTTTTCAGCTCCCGAATGGTGGCAGTCCGGCTGCCGCGATTGTAAAGGGCGATGAGCTGCATTTCGTCGTAGGTAAAAGGCATGTCATATCTCCATTTCTGCGCTCTTATGGAGCGCGGTTTTCGTTATGTGGGTTTCGGGTAAGGGCTTGTGAAGTTGCTCCAGGAGGGACGGGCGCTTTTCCGCTGCGTCTCTGGAACCGTTGTTGAGGATGCCGTCGATCATGTCGTAGTCATCCTCGGCGGACATCTCCGCGTTCTGGAGGTAGTTTTCTTGCTCCGTACCCTTGGGGTAAAGGCTCTCCCATTCTTCACGGGCAACACCGAACAGACCGTTGTGCGTATACAGCTCGGCGGCATCAAAGACCATGGCCTCCGTGCCGTCCGGATGCAGCATATATACCGTCATGTCCTTTGCAAACAGCTCCTTTGCCCGGTCGCGGGAAAGCGGCAGGATGCTGTCGTTCTCATAGCCGTAATACTGCATAGCGGCAATGGAAACGGACGGGTCGGGCAGACAGGGATGAGATAGGCTGTCTATCATAAGCTTGTTGATGGCATCCAGCTTTGCGTCCATCGCCTCGGGCGTGAAGTTGACGATGAGCTCCGGCGTGAGACCGTGGAGCTTGAGGATGGCATCCCGCGCCTCGCGGATGTTGAAGTCCGGCTCGTCCAAAACGCCGCCGTCCAGCAGACAGAGGGTGTTCGGATCATAGAAGGAATAATCCCACGCGTCCGAGTCGCTGTAAAGGATGTGAAGCAGCTGTTTGTCGTCCAGACTGTAAAGGTTTTGCCAGATCTCCGGCTCATCCAGCGCCTTGTCGCGTTCTTTCAGAAGCTCGGCGTAGTGGCGGTCAATGTCCGTAATAATGCCGTTGGCCGTTTTGTTGATGGTTTCCAGACTGGCCTTCAGCTCGTCCAGCTCCTTGTCCTTTGACCAGCCCGCGATATAACCGAAGCTATTTTCGCCGGTGGCGATGCCGTAATAGGCGCAGACCGCAAAGGATATGCTCTCGGCCTCCACCTCCTCGGTGCGCCGGTCTTTTTTCTGCGCTTTGTCCTCTTGGGCATAATTATGGAGGATGGAGTGGGCGATCTCGTGAACGGCGGCGGAGACGGTCTGCACCTCGCTCATGCCGTCCCGCAGTACGATGCGCTGTTCGGTGGAGGAAAAGTAGCCGTCCGAGCCGTCCGTGATGGGCTCTATGGAGATCGGCACTGGCGCGGAGCGTTTCAGCGCCTCCATGAACAGCTCGTAGTCCTGCACATTGCCGGTGAGATCGGCAGCGAGCTGGGGCAGGGGCTTCCCCTCGGTTTGTGAGACATCGAAGACCTTGGCGGGGCGGAACATGGGGATTTGAATTACCTTTTCCTCGGTGATGATCTGTCCGTTTTCGTCCACCATCGGCTGATGCGTGTCGGGGTCGAGCTTGTCCTGCTCGATCTTCTTTTTGAAGGGCGCGGGGGCAATGATGGTAATGCCGCGTTCGCCCTTTTTCACATGGCGCTCAAACTGATCCCGCCATTTGTTGAAGCCGGCAACCCGTGTGGCATCCGGCTTCTGCATGAAAATGAGCAGGGTGTTGTTGACGCTGTATTTGTGAAAGCGGCTCATGGTGCGCAGATACTCCGCGTACCGCTCCGACTGGAAAAGCTCCTGAATGCCGCTTTCAATGCTGTCCGTAATTTCCTTCAGGCGTTCTTTGTTGCTTTGCGCCAAGGTTTTGCTTTCTGTTTCGGTCATAATACGCTCCTTATGAAAGACCGTGAAAAAAGACCTCGGCATCCTTGCTGTTAAGGACACCGAGGCCTGAGTGTGTTGAGTGTATTCTGGATATAGAGAAAGATAGAGATTAAAGACAGATTAGTATAAACTGAAACGATTATACAATATTTCAAACGGACTACATAGGTGCTGTGAATGCTAACGAAACAAAATGACTTCGCTTGAAAACAGACGGTACAAGCTATATTAGAGGATTCAATGCCAATAAATTAAAAAAACAATCCAATTAATGATACAATAATGCCGAAAGCCGACATTATTCCAAAGGCTATATTCCGAATAATGATCCGTCGTTTAAGGCGCGAGAAAATAGGCTTTTTTTCTAAATACAGTTGCTTTAACTGGATGTATTCTTTAGCCGCATGGTAATATAAATCTATAAGATTGTGTGCTCCGCGGTCACTACCAACGCGTTCTTCTTTTTGTGCACAAAGATAAAAATTCTTGGCCTTGAAATACTGTACACTATACTTCTTTAGATAATCGATTTCGATGGCTCGGAAATCATATTTGTACTGTTTTTTTAATTGTAATAAAAGTGCTTTATCAAATTCATCGCACAGTATTTTTAGCCCATCAATAATAAACCTTCGAAAATGTCCATAAGCCTTGTCCAATTCATTCTTGTTACGACCTTCTTTCATGCGGTAGGCGGCAAGGTGGCCTAACATGGCTCTTAACTCATTCGATAGGGGGCGCAAAAAGGGATTCACAGTCCCTTGTATATACCTATATAGAGCATCTCCGTCGCAGCAGTACATTTCGAGAAGCTCTTTTTCGGTCTTGGGAGCGGTATCCAGCTTATTAACATCAAAATCATTAAGAAGGAACTGTTCCCGTTGCTCTTGTGTACTCATATGTCATTCAAAACTTTATAGTTTTCTGTCGCTTTCCCTGATCACCGAAAATTGTTCCGCGAGTTTGAACAATAAGGCGTGTTGATTGTTTACGAGTATATATAGGCACAGTAATAGCATGGTCTTCTGTAAGCGCGGTGTATAAGTCCTGATTCATATGGGCTTGTGCTAAGGGCTTCTTTTTCAAAATAACCATTTTACATAAGACCTATCTTTCTTAAGATTGTGATCGCGCCCAATAATGCCAGAATAAAAGAAATAATTGCGGGCAATGTGCGAACGAAACGAAAAGCGAATGACGATACATAACCGTTGTTTATTATATTTGGATAATACTTTTCACACAATTCGACACCTGTTTTTGCACGGCTTAGTGCATCTGCTAAAGGTTTTATAATGCTAGAGTTAGACGGTAAATTGTCGAGACTTATCCTTACGTAATTCTGTTCTTTTTTGATGTTATAGTTGTCTTTAAAGAGTTTATATCCTTGTTTTTTTAGTAAAGAAGCATTTTTTATTGAATGTTTGACATCATTTAGGATGGGCGTTTTGTGATCCTCATTCAACACGGTTATATGATTAAACCTACTGAGAATCCTTTTGTATTTTTTAGCTCGAGCAATAAAACAGTCTATAAGATAGAGGTTAATGGCATTAATTACAAATTTTTCGTATCGTACAATATAATCGAAAAAAGGAATTGCGTCCTTTTCGCTACACTCCGAAGCTGCCGAAAGCATTTGTAAAATAGTCTCAATATAACCATATAACCATTCTGGCAAATCGTGAGTATACACTTCAACATCGGCAATCAAGTTAGCGATATTCTTAGCATAGAGGCAATATGCTTCGTATTTATACTTCGCCACTTCATCATCTGATTCACGATCATCATATGAAAGAGCCTCTATGTATTGTGCCACCAAACGCCATGTTTCTTCATCTAAAGAATCTATTTTCTGTATCAACGAGTCTGTTGTTGCGTCCATAGCTACTGCTCCCTTAAGCGCATTTTTAGCTATGGTATAAACACCATACCTTTTTTGCTAAAAATACAGAGGTATTATACCATGTATATTATTAATGTCAAGTAATTTCAAGCGAAATCATTCCCACCGTATCGTCACATCAGGAGGAGTGTCTTGTGTCATTAGTTGATATTTTTTTAGATGCTTGCCGAACAGCAGCCTGTAGCGGAGCTGCTGGCCGTTATCTTCCATAGCCATCACGGCATCATAGTTCTTTCCGGTCTTCTCGGAATAAAGGCCGCAGACCTTGACCTGTCCGTTTTTGAGCAGGGCTTTTGCCATGGGCTTGGTCAGCTCGATTTTCCAGCGCGTGAGGAAACGGTTGTCCAGCCACAGGGCGAAATGGCAGTCCCGACGCTCGCAGAAGTAGCCCTTTTTGCTCACGGTCACATTTCCGCCGCAGCGGGGACATTTCCCGATGATCTCGCGCTTGTGGGGGAACAGAACCTCTGGGCTGTCCACCGGCTCATACTCGGCAACAAGAGCTTTCACCATGTCGGCGATCTCTGCGAGAAATATGTCGGCTTCTAACTCACCGCGCTCCACCTGCTTGAGCTTCTGTTCCCATTCGGCGGTCAGAAGCGGCGACTGCAATTCTTCCGGCAATACGGTGATGAGGGAGCTTCCGATCTGGGTGGGGACGAGATAGACGCGGCTCTTGTTTTTCCGGCGTTCCGCGTAGCCGGAGGAGATGAGCTTTTCCAGCGTGGCGGCACGGGTGGCGGGGGTGCCAAGACCTTTGCGTTCGGCATCCGCCGGTGCATCCTTGGCTCCCGCGTTCTCCATAGCGGACAGCAGCGTGTCCTCCGTCATGTGCTTGGGCGGCGTGGTCTTTCCCTCCTTGACGGCGACCGAGCGAACGATCAGCTCTGCACCCTCGCCGAGCTCGGGCAGCGAGGTCAGACGCTCCGGACGCTCGTACTGCTTCCAGCCGAGGGAGAGGATTTCTTTGCCCTTGGATTTGAACACATGTCCGCTGCTCTCGGAAACGATTTCGATGGCGGCGTAGCTGTATTCGCCGGACACGGCGCGGAGCAGACCAAGACAGATCAGAAGCAGCAAGGCGAGCTCGCCGGAAGGGAGGTCGTCCATATTGTAATTTTCGGCGCTGGCCGTAGGGACGATGGCGTGGTGGTCCGTAACCTTCTTGCTGTCGCAGACCTGTTCGGCGCAAACGCTGTCCGGTACGGGCAGACTGCTGATTTTGATCGCGGCCTCCACCATGCCGGGGACGAGCTTCATCATATCATCCGTGAGATAGCGGCTGTCCGTGCGGGGATAGGTGACGAGCTTCTTCTCATAGAGGGACTGGAGATAATCCAGCGTCTGCTGCGCGGTGTAGTTAAGGCTTCGGTTGGCTTCCCGCTGGAGCGTGGTCAGGTCAAAAAGCGCGGGCGCTTTCTCGGTGTGCTCCTCGCGGCGGATGCTCTGAATGGAGAGCGTTTCGCCGCAGCTTGCGGCAAGCGTGTCCGCATCCTCCTTGCTCATGCGCTCGCTGTAAGCGTTGAAGCCGTCGCAGGCGAGCTGCACGGCGTAGAACGGCTCCGGCACAAAGGCGCTGATCTCGGCCTCTCTCTGCACCAGCATGGCCAGCGTGGGAGAGACGACACGGCCAACCTTCAGCGTGTGATGATACAGCACGGAAAACAGCCGCGTGGCGTTGATGCCCACCAGCCAGTCCGCCTTGGAGCGGCACAGGGCGGACTGATACAGGCCGTCATAGTCGGCACCGTCTTTCAGATCGGCAAAGCCCTGACGGATGGCATCGTCCTCCATGGACGAGATCCACAGTCGCTTCATGGGCTTTTTGCAGTTGGAGAGGCAGTACATGTTCCGGAAGATGAGCTCGCCCTCGCGCCCTGCATCGCAGGCGTTGATGACCTCGGATACGTCCTCGCGGTTCATAAGGCCGCAGACGATCTGAAACTGATTTTTCTTGTCCTGCGGGACGACATAGCGCCACAGCTCCGGAATGATGGGCAGATTAGAGAGCTGCCAGCTCGCGTACTTTTCGTCATAGAGTTCCGCGTCGGCCAGTCCGGAGAGATGACCGAGACACCATGTAACGATATAGCCGCTTCCGCTCATGTAGCCGTCTTCATGCTGGCGGCAGCCGAGAACGGACGCGATGCTCATGCCCACAGAGGGCTTTTCGGTGATAACAAGTTTATTCAAAGGGAATTCCTCCTGTGATTAAAAATTTTGTTGCTATGTTGTTGGGAGAGCGGCTCCCAGCATGGCCATACGCAGCCGCTTGTGAAGTTGCCGCGGCCGAAGCAGGGATGACCCGGCTTCGGCCGCGGCGTTACATCGGGATGAGCGCGGGCATCTTCCTTCATGGGACGCTCATAGGGACTGTCGGTGAAATCCGTCACGGATGCTCATCTCCCGTTTCTTCTTCGTCCTCGCCGTAATACGCATCGAGATCGGTGCTGCCCCGAACGCTCTGCGGCTTCTTTTTCCGCAGGAACAGGAACACCCCCGCGCTCATAAGACCCAGCAAAAGGACAAGGGCAACGACCTTGCCGTTGCCCTTGCTGTCCTCGGGAGTATTCGATTCCTCCGGCTCGGGTGTGCTCACTGCCGCCGCAGGGGTCGGTGTGACGCTTTCTTTGCCGGTGCATTCGGAGAGGTTGGTGCGGCACACGGGGCAATCGGTGTCGATGTCCCCGATGACGCATTTGTCCTCACAGGTACACACGGGGGCAGGCTCGGCCTCCTCTGGCAAAAAGCCAGCCAGATCGGAGCTGTCCACCAGATTCAGAAAATATGTCTCATAGGCTTCATCGTCCTCGTCCACCGGCTTGTCGTAGTCGATGATGAGATAGTACAGGCCGCCGTCCCGCGTCTCCACCGAGATAAACTGCTTGTTGGTGGCTTCATCGTAGAGCAGATCGCGGGTGACGGCGTTGCCGCCGGACTGAAATCCCTCGCCGGGGACAATTTCGGAGCTTTCCTCCGTGGTTTTCTGTTCGGCATCTTTTTCCGCGGCGGCAGTTGTGGCCGTGCTTGCCGCTGTTGTCGCTGTCGCTTTGGTCGAAGTGCTGCTGCGGGTCGGTGCGGCAGTCGGC
>JAZUEL010000063.1:0-61947 GCA_045640125.1 Oscillospiraceae bacterium | reverse complement strand
CGGGGTCGCGCTTTTTGTCCAGCTCAATGAGTCCCGCGAACTCGCCGCAGCGCAGCAGCTTCACGAGAAGCCGCGGGTCCTCGTCAGCGTGGTTTTTCGCCATGGCGAGGTAGATCATCTCGTTGTAGCCGTTCAGATTGCCGTGGCTCTGCATCCAGGTCGCAGCATAGGAATCGGCGTAGAGGTCAGCGTCGGTGTCGAGATCGACCGGCTCAAAGCAGGCGTTGTCCTCGTCGCCGTAGGAGCCGGTTTCCCGCCGCCACCAGGTCTGGCGGCGGAAGGTGCTGTGATCGTCGGCGAGGTGGCTGTTGTCGTTGTAAAAGTCAATGGTGAAGCGGCCGTTTTCCCATGTCAGACAGTGTACGGCGGTGTTGTCGCCGTGGGGCAGACGGTGGATGTCCGCCGAGCCTATGCCCATCAGGCGGCAGAGGAAGCCGCGAATGACCGTGCCGTGCGACACGACGGCGACGGTTTTTCCCTCGTTTTCGCGGGCGATGTCCGTCATGACCTGCTCCATGCGGTCAAGCATATCGGCATAGAGCTCGCAGCCCGTGATGCGGTAGCGGACGGGATCGACGGAGAAATAGCCCATCTGCTCCGGCCAGTCACGGATGAGGTCGCCCCAGGGGTGATCCTCCCAAATGCCGATGCCGATCTCCCGCAGTCGCGGCTCGAGCCGTACCGTAAGCTCGGGATGGTATTTGGTGATGGCGGTGGCGGTGCTCTGTGTGCGGACAAGGTCGGAGGAATACAGCGCGTCGAGCGGCACCGTGCGGAAGCGCTCGGCGAGGTCGGCGATCTGCTTGCGCCCCAGCGGCGTGACGTTGGCGTTGTAGATGCCCTGCGCGCGGCGGTAGTAGTTGCCCTCCGCCTCCGCGTGGCGGATGAGGTAGATTTTTGTCATGGTCAGTCCACCTTTATCGTTCTTGACCTCTATTGTATAATATTATCGAGACTTTCACAAGGGGGCGGGTGCATGAAAAATCCGAGACAGGGCGTTGTGATCCTGGGTGCCTTCGGCATGGATAACGCCGGCGACGATGCCGCGCTGCGCTCGATCACGGATTCTCTGCGGGAATTTGATCAAACGCTCCCCGTGCGGGTCATCGGGAAACAGCCGAAGCGCATCGAGAAGCATTTCGGCGTGCGCGCCATCGGGCGGCTGTCGCTTTGGCGCATGGTGTCGGCGCTGCGGAAAAGCAGGCTGTTCATCCTCGGCGGCGGGAGTCTCCTGCAGGACGTGACGAGCTCGCGCAGCCTGTGGTACTATCTCGGCGTGACGGTGCTGGCGAAGAAATGCGGCTGTGCCGTGCAGCTGTACGGCGGCGGACTGGGCCCTGTGCGCGGGGAGAAAAACCGCAGGCGCTGCGCCGCCGTGCTGGATGGGTACACGGATGTCCTGTGCCTGCGGGACGGAGCGAGCGAGGCGCTGCTCCAAAGCTGGGGCGTGACGAAGCCACGCGTGCTGCGGAGCGCCGACCCCGCGTTTCATCTGAGTATCCCGTCCGCGCCGCGGGAGAAGTGCATCGGCTTTGTGTTGCGCGACTGGGAGGGCGTTTGGTATCATGTGCCGGACTTCGCCCGCGCGGCGCGCTATGCCTTTGAAAACTACGGTCTCACGCCGGTGTTCTTCGTGTTCGGTGCGGGCGATGCCGTTGCGGCGCGGAGCGTCATGGCGGCGTGCGAGGGCATCCCCTGCCGCCTGTCGAACGAGCCGAAGGGCGTGGCGCGGATGGCGGTCACGCTGTCCATGCGTCTGCACGGGCTGATCTTCTCGCTGCTCGGCGGCGTGAGCGCGGCGGGTGTGAGCTACGACGACAAGGTCAGCGCCTTTTGCCGCGAGGCGGGCTTCGGCTGCGTGGAGCTTGCGGAGGTGACACCGCAGGGGCTCTGCACGCTCATCGACCGCGCCATGACGGCGGACGGCGAAGAGCTTCTGGAGCGGCGGGAATCGCTGCGCCGCGCCGAGCGCATCAACGCCGAGACGGCGTGGGAACTTTTGCAGGACTAAACAAGCGGCTTTCCGAAGGGGGAAGCCGCTTTTTAACAATTCATTCACAAAGTTTTGCTTGAATGAGGTTACATAATATGTTAGGATGGGGCTACCGAATTGACCCCTGCGGGGGAAACTTTTTTGAGGAAAGGAACACTGCAATGAAGAAATCCGGCAAAATTCTGGCGCTTGTCATGGCGCTGTGTATGCTGCTGAGCCTCGGCTCCTTCGCCGCCTCCGGCGAGGAATACGATGTGGATGCGGCGCGTCAGGCCGCCTTCGGCATCGTCACCGCTTCCGACGAGGCCAGCGGCGATGCCTCCGGCGAGGTCACCTATGACCATTACATCGCCGAGTCCGCCCACTACGACCTCTATGAGTTCGACGGCAGCACCTACGGTGCCGAGGAGGGCTACCTCACCGTCACTGTCGAGGGCGTGGAAGTCAACCCCGCCGACCTCGTCGGCTCTTACAAGGATGTGAGCTTCACCGTTACCGCGCAGATCCCCGCGTTCGTGGACGGCTATGCCTCCGCCTACCGCACCGCGCTGTACTATGATGCCGACGGTCTGAACGAGGAGCTGTCCGTCACCGATGCGATCCTGGACGGCAGCTATGATGACAAGGGCGCTTCCGGCATCGTCATCAACTCCCAGAACTCGAACTTCGAGGGCATCATCTTCGGCGGCGGCGAGTACACCATCGACGGTCTCACCATGGTCGCCGAGGGCAACGGTGCCAATGACTTCGCCGGTGTCGGCGCAGGCATCGCGGTCGGCGGCGAGTCCAAGGTCACCGTCAACGACTATGAGTTCATCGCCCACGGCATCATCCGCCACGGTATGTTTGTCGGCGGCGATACGCTGTCCAATCCCCCCGAGCTGACCGTCAACAACGGCCTCATCCTCACCGGCAACCCCGTTGATGAAAACGGCGAAATGATGTATCAGACCACTTCCGGCATGAGCATGAACTCCTCCCCCTGGATGCTCGGTATCGAGGCGACCCCCGAGGTCCGCTCTCAGCTCATGGCCTCCACGGGCGTGGCGACCTATAACGACTGCACCATCATCTCCTCCGGCTGGGGCGTCGTCTCCTCCGATGCCGTGGACGGCGGCGAGAACTGGGGCGACTACACCATCCAGATGAATCTCAACGACTGCATTCTGGACTTCACCGGCACCTCCGGCTACATCTCCTACGCGATCGGCGCGACCCACAACACCTTCACCGGCTGCACCATCGGCAACGCCATCGGCTCCGGCATGATGGACGAGACCATCCAGTACGCCAAGGAAAAGTATGACTACGACGTGGCCTACGAGGCCGGTGTCGAGACCGCCGAGGACGGCCGCGTCTACAACACCACCTACGCCCTCATCGTCGCCAACGAGACCTCCGGCGGCACCTTTGACGACTGTGTCTACACCGGCCAGTACGGCGTGATGTACCACAAGACCAACAACGTCTCCTATGTCCCCGGCGCGACCGACAATACCTCCGGCGAAATCCCCGCCGAGGGCTACACGCTGCTGAAGGACTCCGAGTTCTACACCAACGGCGCGGCGCTGCTCATCAAGGCCTGCACCCCCGTCATCAACGTCGAGAACACCTACTTCCACTCCAACTCCGGTGTCATCGTGCAGCTCATGACCTGCGACGACCCCGGCATGGGTCACGCCTATTTCGCCGAAAACCTCGACACCTCCGCTCCCGTGGAGGGCGACCCCAGCTACGAGCCCTATGACTACAACGTCAAGAGCATGACCCAGTTCAAGAAGTACAACATCGAGAACATGGTCAACGATGTGCAGGTCTCCTTCGCGGACTGCAAGGGCGACACCGCGCTGAACGGCGACTTCTTCAACTCCATCTCCGTCTCCACCACCGGCGAGGGCATGACCTGGTTCGGCCAGAATCTCATCCTCTCCTTCTCCGACTGTGAAGTGAACGGCAACGCCACCTCCACCACCGCCCTCCACAACGCCTATACCGGCTACTATGATGCCGAGGGCAACGAGGTCAAGGCGGACAGCGTCGAGGAAGCCATCGCCGCCGGTGCGGTCGAGGGACGCATCCTCTCCGAGAATGCCACCTATCTCGGCTGGCTGAGCAACACCCCCTCCGCTCCCGTGAACAACGGCGTGTGGGTGCTGCTGTCCGACGGCTCTGTCTGGACCCCCAACGACACCTGCTACCTCACCGTCCTGGACGTGGAGGAAGGATCTGTGGTGAACGGCACCGTCACCGTGGACGGGGAGACCGTCGATGTGAACGCCGGCGGTCACTGGACCGGCGACATCGTGGTCGAGCCCGCCGCGGGCGCTTTTCAGGTCTTTGACTTCAACGGCGATTCCTATGTTTCGCTGAAAGACATCATCGCGCTTCTCGGTCTCTGATCTCCCGATAACGAGCATCCCCCGCAGCCATCGGCTGCGGGGGATGTTTGCTTGTCAAAGAAGCATTTCGTCTGCGAAGTGGAAATGTATCGGATGACGGAGGCGCCACGCACGGGGTTCGAACTTAATCGAAGATATTGTCCACCGTGGTTTTTACCCACGCCGCAGAGCGCTGGAACAGAGAATCGGGATAGTCCTCCTGCGCCAGAAGCGTATAGGTAACCGCGTCGAAATCCAGCTCGTATTCATAGCAGACCGTTCCGTCAAACTTGATGCGTACTTCTTTTTTGCCCTCGGTGCCTTTGAACGAGAAGCTTGTTGCCCCGATGGAGGGATCGACGATCGTAGTCTTACTGCGGTCGAGTTCGCCGTCCACATAGACCTTGATCGTGATGTCATGGTCGACCTGCGGAAGCTCCACCGGTACAGTAATCGTCGTCTCCTTCCCTGCTGCGAATGCGGGTACAAGCAGTCCCATCACGCAAACAAGCAGAAGCAAAACGGAAAGCAATCGTGTCTTTTTCATAGGTATTTCTCCTTTCACGGTTTTATACGAAGCGATGCCATGTTTGGCTACTTCGTACTTTAGCATATTTTTTCCGCATACACAAGCCCGCCTCCGGTCTTGCTGTAATCGTCCGCTTTTGGATATTCTCGCTCTGTTCGACCAATAAGAAAGGTCATGAAAAGCAGCCCCCACATCCGGTTTGGATGCGGGGGCTCAACTTTTCTGAGGTTTTCTGAGATATGATTTTTTGTTGACGTTGTGTGCATAATGTGATAATATTTTCATAGAATAGTGACAGAGGTGATTGGAAATATGAGCACACAGACCAATTTGAATATTCGCACGGATGCAGAGGTAAAGTCTGCCGCCGAGCAGATTTTTGAGGCGCTGGGACTGAATATGTCCACGGCAGTCAACATCTTTCTCCGTCAGGCAATCCGTCAGGGTGGGCTGCCCTTTGAAGTAAAGCTCGACATTCCCAACGAGACCACCGCTGCCGCCATTGCCGAGGGGCGTGCCCTGCTGCGTGATAAAAACGCAAAGGGCTACACGAGCATGGATGAGCTGAAAGCGGCGCTGGAGCTATGAGCTACGAGGTTCGATTTACAAACCAGTTCAAGAGAGACATCAAGCTCGCGCAGAAGCAGGGGAAGGAGCTTGACAAGCTGTTTGCGGTGATAGATACTCTGGCAAGCGGGGAGATGCTCGCGCCGAAATACCGCGACCATGATCTGAGCGGCGATTACAAAGGCTGCCGTGAATGTCACATCGAGCCGGACTGGCTGCTGATCTATGAGATCGACAACGGACTGCTGATATTAGTCCTCAACCGCGTTGGCAGCCATTCGGATTTGTTCCGCTGAATGAAAAAACACAGACCGTCAAGTATAAGCTCATCGACGTGCTGAGACGGTATTAAACGTCTGCAAACCCCGCATCCGGTTTGGATGCGGGGGATGTTTTTTGTTGCTTCTGCGAATTGCCATGGATATGGGTGCGGGATATAATAGACAAAAACAAAAGTCATGCAGGGGAGTGCGTTTTATGAGATTCAGGAGCTTGGTCGCGGCGGGACTGGCGGCGGCGATGCTGGCGGGACTGTGCGCCTGCGGCGATAAGAGCGGCGGCGCGGCCGTGACGGTGCAGTCCGTGCAGGAGAACACCGGCGGGGCATTGGCTGCGCCCGACCGCTTCGCGGGCATGGTCGTCGCCGGACAGACGGAGAATATCCAAAAGGACGAAAACAAAAAAGTGCTGGAGCTGCTCGTTTCCGAGGGCGACTATGTGAAAGCCGGCGATGTGCTGTTCACCTACGATACGCAGGCGATGGAGTTCGATCTCGAAAAGCTGAAGCTCGAATACGAGGGCTATGAAAGCGCCATCCGCTCCGCCGAATCGCAGATCGGGGAGCTGGAGGACGAGCGCAAAGCGGCCGCCTCCGCCGACAAGCTGGAATACACGCTCCGGATCGAGGAGCAGCAGGCGAACATCCGCGAAAACGAGTATAACGCCGCGCTCAAGCAGCGCGAGATCGACAACATGGAGGCGTCCATGGCGAATACCGAGGTCGCCGCCTCCATCGACGGGCGCGTGATGAGCGTTCAGGCGGAGGACGGTGCCGACAACGCCGATATGTACTACAGCGACGGCACGGACAGCGCCTATATCACCATTATGGACCTGAAATCCGTGCGCGTCGAGGGCAACATCAACGAGCTCAACGCGGGCGCACTCGTGCCCGGTATGGCGGTCACGATCCGTTCCCGCACGGACGATGCCGCCGTCTGGAGCGGCACGGTGGACAGCATCGACTGGGAAAACCCCGTGCAGGGCAACAACAACGGGATGTACTACGTCGGGGAGACGGACGATATGACCAGCTCCTCCAAGTATCCGTTTTATATCGTTCTGGGCAGCTCCGAGGGGCTGATCCTCGGGCAGCACGTCTACATCGAGCCCTATTACGGCGAGGATGCCAAAACGGGGCTGTGGCTCGGCTCGTACTGGTTCGGGGCTGTGGACGGCGATGCGTGGCTGTGGGCCGAGGGCTCGAACGGCAAGCTCGAAAAGCGCAGCGTGACGCTGGGCGGCTACGACGCGGACACGGACGAGTATCAGATCGCGGACGGATTGAGCACATCGGATTATATCGCCTTCCCCGAGGACGGTCTCGCCGCCGGACAGCCGACTGCCCGCATGGAGGCGGAGACCGCCGATATGGAGGTGGGCGGATGATCCTCGAAATGCAGGGCATCGGCAAGGACTACCCGCTGGGCAAGCAGACCGTGCCGATCCTTCGGGATGTGGACCTGACGATGGACGAGGGCGATTACCTCGCCATCATGGGCCCCTCCGGCTCGGGCAAAACCACGCTGATGAACATTATCGGCTGCCTCGATACGCCCACTTACGGGCGTTACGTCTTTGACGGCGAGGATATATCCCGTGCAAGCGACAACCGTTTGGCGGAGATCCGCAATAAGCAGCTCGGTTTTGTGTTCCAGAGCTTTTTCCTGCTGCCGAAGCTGAATGCGCTGGATAACGCGGCGCTGCCGCTGCTGTACGCGGGCGTGCCGAAGTCCGTGCGCCGCCGCAAGGCGCGTGCTGCGCTGGAGGCGGTGGGACTGGGAGACAAGCTGGACCATATGCCCAACCAGCTCTCCGGCGGTCAGTGTCAGCGCGTCGCCATTGCCCGCGCCATGGTGGGAAAGCCGCGTCTGCTGCTGGCGGACGAGCCCACCGGCGCGCTGGATTCTGTCTCCGGACGGCAGGTAATGGATCTGTTTGACGATCTGAATCGGGAGGGCACCGCCATTCTGCTCATCACGCACGCGACAGAGGTGGCCGCTCGGGCGAAAAGCCTGCGACATATCTTCGATGGACGGCTGCTGCCGGAGGGAGGCGAGCGGCATGAATAAAAAGTGGAAAGCGGCGCTCATTGCGCTGCTGTGTGTCGCCGTTCTCGGCGGCGGGGTCTACGGCATTCTGCGTCTGGTGAAAAGCCGCCGCAGCGGGCCTGTGAACGTCTACGCCGCGACAAACCTTATTTTGAACGGCTACAATACCGAGGCGCAGACCGAGGGACTTGTAACCACCGACCGCATCCAGTCCATCTACCTCACGAGCACCCAGCGGGTCACGGAGATCTATGTGACCGAGGGGCAGACGGTCAAGGCGGGCGACCCCCTGCTTGCCTTTGATACGACGCTCTCCGATCTGGAGCTCGAGCGCAAGGACATAGAGATCCGGCAGCTCCGGCTGCGACTGGAAAAGGCGCAGAAGCAGCGCCGCGAGATGGACGGCTATTCCGTCTACTCCGGCTACACGCCGTCGAAGCCGGTCGAGCCGGAGGACGAGCCGGAGCTCACGCCCGCGCCCTATATGCCCTACCCCACCGGCGGCGAGGGTACGGAGGACGCGCCCTATATCTATCTGTGGAACGATGCGTGTGCGTATTCGGACGAGTTTTTGCGGCGTGTCTGCCCGCCCGTGATCGCGCCCGAGCCCGAGCCTGAGCCTGAGCCCGTGCCGGATATGGATGCGGAGGAGGATGTGCCGCCGGAATCCGGAGAGGAGACTGAGCCCACGCCCGAGCCGACGGAGCCGCCGCAGCCGGAGGAGCCCGTCTACAACGAGCGTTTTGCGATCTTTGAAGTGCGCGAGGCGGACTCGCCCGCGGGCGAGGTGCTGCGCGTGTGGGAGATGCACTTTTGGCGCTCGGCGGAAAACGCCCTGCAATTCGAGATATTCCAGCCCGCGCCGGACTATGACGGGGGCAGCGAAACGCCGGAGGACGTGGATTTTGACTTCGGCTATGACGGCGGGGCGGTCTATACCGCGTCGGAGCTGCGGAAGATGAAGGCCGAGGCCGACCGGCAGCTTGAGCAGATGGAACTTCAGCTCCGACAGGCGGAGCTGGCGTACGAGACCATCGCCTATGAGCTTTCAAACGGTGTCGTCACGGCGAAGATCGACGGCGTGGTCAAGACCCTGCGCGACCCGGACGAGGCGCTGGCGATGAACGAGCCGGTGCTGCTGCTGTCGGGCGGCGGCGGCTACTACGTCGAGGCGCTGATGAGCGAGCTGGAGCTCGGTCAGATGCAGCCCGGCGACGAGGTGACGGTGATGAGCTGGGAGAGCGGCGAGACCCTGACCGGCACGATCACCGAGGTGTCCGAGTACCCGAAAACGGGCGGCTGGTACTGGAGCGAGGGCAACAGCAACGTGTCCCACTACCCCTTTACCATCTTCCTCGACGAGGACAGCGGACTGCGCGAAAACGAATACGTCTCCGTGAGCTTCTCCCCCGACACCGACGCGCCGGAGGGTGTGTTTGTGGAAAAACCTTTCGTCCGCACGGAAAACGGACGCAGCTATATCTATGTGCAGGCGGCGGACGGGACGCTCGAAAAGCGCTATGTGCAGACGGGGCGCGAGCTCTGGGGCAGCTATGTGGAGCTGCTTTCGGGGCTGACGGAGGACGATTACATCGCCTTCCCCTACGGACGCGATGTGACCGAGGGCGCGAAGACCGTGCAGGCGAGCGTTGAAGAGCTCTACGGCGTGTATTACTGAGGAGGGACGGAAATGCTGGAAAATTTATCGCTGTCCCTGCAGGGCGTGTGGAGCCACAAGCTGCGCTCGCTGCTGACGATGCTCGGCATCATCATCGGCATCGCCTCCATCATCACCATCGTGGCGACCATCAAGGGCACGAACGAGCAGATCAAGGAAAACCTCATCGGCTCCGGCACCAACGCCGTCATCGTGCGCCTGTATCAGGACGATTATCCCTACAGCTTCATGTACAGCCCCGTGCCGGACGGCGTTTCGCCCGTGCGCGAGCAGACGCGGCAGGAGCTGGCGGAGCTTGACCATGTGCAGGATGTGAGCCTGTTCTGCACGCGGGAATACGTCGAGGGCGTGTATTATCAGAACACCGCCTTTTCCGGTCAGCTCTACGGCGTGGACAGCCATTATATGGGCGCGTGCGGCTACAGCCTCTGCCGCGGACGCGGCTTCGCGGAGAGTGATTTTGAACATTTCCGCAAGGTGGCGATCGTGGATGAGACCGCGAGCCGGAGCCTGTTCGCGGGGGAAGACCCCGTGGGCAAAACGATCGAGATCATGGGCGAGCCCTTCACCGTCGTCGGCGAGGTGGAAAAGCCCAAAACGGGCGAAATGGAGATCGAAACGCTGTCGGATTATTATATGTATGCCGACAGCTCCGGCGGCGTGATCTTCGTGCCGCTGGCGGACTGGCCCGTGATCTACCGCTTTGACGAGCCCCAGTGCGCGGCGATTCGGGCGGATGCCACGGACAATATGACGAAGATCGGGCAGCAGGCGGCATCGCTTTTGACGGAACGGCAGCTCGTGGGAGCGGATGACTGCTTTTCCTACCGCGCCTCCGACCTCACCGAGCAGGCGGAGCAGCTTCAAAGTCTGGCGACGGCATCCAACCGTCAGCTTCTGTGGATCGCGTCCATCTCGCTGCTCGTCGGCGGCATCGGCGTGATGAACATCATGCTGGTGACGGTCACGGAGCGCACGCGGGAGATCGGGCTCAAAAAGGCCATCGGCGCGAAGCGCAAGCATATTCTGTGGCAGTTTCTGACGGAGGCGGCGGTGCTGACGAGCCTCGGCGGCATCATCGGTGTTCTGGCGGGCATCGTACTGAGCCGCCTGATCGCCTCGGTGATGGGAACGCCCACGGTCATCTCCGCGCCGGCGGCGCTGATCGCGGTTGTGTTTTCCATGCTGATCGGCATCGTGTTCGGGCTTCTGCCCGCCGCCAAGGCCGCCAAGCTCAACCCCATCGACGCATTACGACGCGAATAAAACGCACATATAGAGCCTGTCGTGGAAGCAAAACCGAAAACTATTGACAGATACTATGCTGCGAAGTATAATGCCCCTCCTGTATTTGAACAGCGAAAAGGAGGGCGAGAATATGCTTGTCATGTCGGAAAGCTCAAGAGAATTTCTTGAACAGAATTGCCCGAAGGTGTTGGAGGTAACCAGCCGCAGTGATGCGCTGGATATTCTATATGAAGACATAGATAGAAAAGGGTTCGGCGGCGAGCACTTTGACGAATATAACGACTACGGACGCGCCGCTCAAAAAGTCTATGATGATCTGATTCGCTTGAATCCCAAAAGCTAGTAAGCAGCTTGGACAAACGAGAAATCTTTATAACAACCGAGCATCAAGGAATAAGTCTGAAAGGGATGAAATTGTAGCCGTGAAAGTGCGGTATATTGGGCCGAGCTTTGGTATTGATGGGCTCTTTGACGGACATATTTATGAAGTTCTTCGCGTGGACAGCCTTTGCGGATATCTGGCCGTTGTTGACGAGAGCGGCGAAGATTATTTATATCATCCGAAACGCCCGCAGCCTATTGCGGGAGAATATGCGGGCGGACGCTTTGAAATCGTTGAGGACGATGAGAGAGGCACCCTTCAACGGGCGATATACAGCTAAAACTGTCTGAATAAAACGCAAATCCCCTGCGGTCATGTCGGCTGCGGGAAAGGAGGGAGACAGAAATTCTATGAACTCGCAAGATTTAAGAGATCTGATTGACAGTCTGACGGACGATATAGAGTTTGAATATCGGGGCTTACGGGGCAGCGTATGTCCGTTCAGCCGAGCGAATATTTCCCTTTGCTATGACGGGGAAGAAGTCACGGTGCATTCTGTGGACGATGCCATGAAAACTCCCTTTGTAGCCGGACATTCTCTGGAAGAAATCTGTGATAAGCTTGAAAAAATCAGCCCTGAACTATAGTAGGGAGTTCTTTCAGAATGAAGGGGTGATGCCATGATGACATGGGATGATATAGAAGACAGATTACTGGATGATACTAAAGAAAACAACAAACAATTAAAGTGTCCGCAATGCAATTCAACTGTCTTTTATCATTGGAATTCAAACCGCAAGTCCTTGTCCTATGGCTGTTCAAAATGCGGATATGTTGCTCACCTTGACAATGTGCGATTGTCTGAATAAACGCACAATCCCCCGCGGCCGTTTCGGCTGCGGGGGATGCTTTCGTATGTAGATGTATCACACAATATCCATCGCGGCGAACATACCGTCGCGGGTGGCTTGCAGGATGCGGGCGGGCTTTTTGCAGTCGCCGATGAAATTCGTGCGCGGGCAGACGCTCATCAGCTCCGCAATCTCCTCCGTCGGGGCACGGAAGCCAAGCGCGTAGTAGATGCTGTCCGCCTCGTAAAAAACCTCGCTGCCGTCGGGCGCGAGCGCCTTGACACCGTTCGGCAAAACCTCGGTCACGCGGGTGGAGCAGTGGATGTTGACGCTCGCGGGCTTGAAGATCTGAATGGCCTCCTTGTGGCTCCACAGCGCGTCGCGGCAGTAGTCGTCCAGCATTTCGAGCACTTCCACATCGTGACCGGTATCGCCGAGGTGCATGGAGATCTCCACGCCGACCAGTCCCCCGCCGATCATCACGACCTTTTTGCCGACCGTTTCGGTATAGGCGTTCAGCGCGTATTTCGCATTCTCGGCGAGCCCCGGGATGCGCGGCGTAACGGGGCGGCCGCCGATGGCGAGGATGACCGCATCGGGGGCGAAGTCCTCGATGATCTGCTTCGTTACGGTGACACCGAGCCGCACATCCACGCCCGCGCGGTAGACGCGGTTGGCGAGGTGGTCGCGGAACTTGCGCATATCGTCCTTGTGGCAGTCGTAGTCCGTGTACCAGAGCGTGCCGCCGAGCTTGTTGCCCTTATCCATGAGCGTGACCTTATGCCCGCGCTCCGCGGCAGTCAGTGCGGCGTACATCCCGCCGGGGCCGCCGCCGACGACCAGCACCCTTTGGTTGGGCGTTTTGACCTTCGGGGCCCATTCCAGACGGAGCTGGCGCATGGAGGTGGGGTTGACGGTGCATTCAAAGGGCACGACCTGCACGCGCTTTTCGGGGTCGGAGGCGAGGGGGTTGAAGCAGGAGCAGCGCAGGCAGGGCATGATCTCGTCCTCTCTGCCCATGGCGGTCTTGTTGACGAAATCCGGCTCCGCAAGAAGACCGCGCCCCATGGCGACAAAGTCGCACTTGCCGGAGGCGATGGCATCCTCGATCTGCTGCGGGTCGTTGAAGCCGCCCACGGCGGTCACGGGGATTTTTACCGCCTTTTTGATCGCCTCGGCGAGGTCGAGGTTGCAGCCGTGAGGGTGATAGATGGAGGAGAACGCCTTGGAGACAACGTGGTTGTAGTAGAGACCGGAGGTGACGTGGATAATGTCCACCCTGTTCTGAATGAGCTTGGCGAATTCCACGGCTTCCTCGATCACCAGTCCGCCCGGGACGCGCTCCGCGCCGGACATACGGTATTCGATCAGCAGATCATCGCCGCAGACCTCGTGGATGCGGTCGAGCACCATGATGGGAAAGCGGGCGCGGTTTTCCATGCTGCCGCCGAACTCGTCCGTGCGGTGGTTGGTGAGCGGGGAGATGAACTCGCCCAGCAGCCAGCCGTGACCGCCGTGGAGCATGACCATCTGGAAGCCCGCGAGCTTCGCGCCGAGGCAGGCCTGCGCAAAGTGATCCGCGACCTCCTCCATGTCGGCGATGCTCATCTCCTCGACCTGCACGCCGTCCTCGCGGACGAAGGCGCTCGGGCCGAAGGGGTTTTTGCCGTCCTTGATGGTGGAGGGGTGGTTGATGGCGCCGATGTGGTTGAACTCGACGGAGGCGACCGCGCCGTGGCGGGTGATGGACTCGGCGAGGACGTACAGCGCCTCCTGATGGTAGACGGACTTGTTCGGCGTGTAGAAGTCGATAGAGTGGTCGTGGCGGGCGGAGCGGTCCTCGTCAATGAAGCTCTCCGTCACGGTGACGGCACCCACGCCGCCGCGGGCACGGACCTCGTAGCCGTTGATGCACTCGGGGGTGGGCGTGCCGCCGGGGAATACGGTGCGGTCGGTGGTCATGGGCGCGGCCATGACGCGGTTTTTGAAGGTGATGCCCTTGATGGTCAGGGGCGCGAACATATGCGGGTATTTCATGCCGAAAGCTCCTTTGCGTTTTTCTCTGTAAGTATGGTAGCACCGTGCATTCTACGTCGCAAGACGGCACAATGAAGTAACAAGGTTACTATAAAGTTACCGATTTATCTTGCCTTGGTGTAGCTGACGTGCTACGATACAGGAGAGGTGAGCGGGCATGGATGAAAAGCGACTGGAATTTGATATTGAGAAAGACCCCTACAACCACATGGCGAAGATGCTCTTCGGGCGCTGGAAGCCCTTTATTCTTATGGCGATGATCTTTGACGAGGGCAAGACGAATTTTTCGGATTTTGCTGCGCAGCTTCCGATCAGTCATAAGGTCTTATCCGAAAACCTCAAGGCCATGGAGCGCGACGGGCTGATCGAGCGCACGGTCGTGCCCGAGATGCCGCCGCGGACGGAATACCGCCTGACGGAGCAGGGGCAGAGCTTTGTGCCGCTGCTGCGTGCGGTGTACGATGCGGGCTGGCAGGATATGAGGCGCAAGGGACTGCCCATCGACGCGCTCGGCGAGATGTGGCACGGCTACCGCGAGCGCGACGGCGCGCTCATGGTACGCCCGTATCGAAAGAAAAGGACATAAACGAGCCCGTTCGCAGCTTTATGCCGCAAGCGGGCTTGTTTAGTTATTTATGTCTTTTCTGAATATTTCCATCCAATCTTCGATATATAAACCGCCTATTTCCCGCAGAACGACATTCTCCCATCGGTCTTTCAGAGATTTTCCGTCAAATATTTTGGCGTAAAACATTTCCTCCGCCGTCCGAAAATCGCAGCCATTCTCTATGTCGCAATAACCGACCCAATATGGATTTTCATATTCGGGCTTACAGCCGATATAGTGTTCGGATCGTTCCGGTTCATCCGCAAAGTAAAAGCAAGTATCGTCGATCATACCGTGCTTGTTTTGAAAAAGGAATAGAAGTTGCTCGAAAGTCATTGGTTTGGATTGGACGGATAAGGGATCATTTCTCATAAAAGCACCTCTTTTCAGCGTAATCATAGCAAACGCGGGGATGGGTGTCAATGAAGTCGGGCTTTGTATCAAATGAAGCAAAATGAAGAAATGAAGACGGGGCTTCGCGCCTAATGAAGTGAAGTCGCCCATTTTCTCATTCCTTCGTTTCTTCATTAGCGTTAGCGTCTTCATTCTTCATTAGCCCGTTAGGGCGACTTCATTCAACAAAAAAGACACACCCAAAGGTGTGTCTTTTTTGTTGGCACGGCATGAGGGATTCGAACCCCCGGCCTTCTGGTCCGTAGCCAGACGCTCTATCCAGCTGAGCTAATGCCGCTCGTGCCCGAGTATAATAGCACAAGCGCAGCCGGATTGCAAGCATTTTTTCAAAATAGTTGCCGCTTTTTACATTCCGATGGAATCCGTGATGCTCTCCACCACGTCACCCATGGTCTTGATCGCCTTGCCGACGGAGGATTTCTTCTTCTTGGGGGCGGCCACCATGCCGATCACGGAGCCGACGACCACGCCGAGCCCCATGCCCTTCACAAAGGTCATTTTGTTCATTTTTTTCAACGCCTCGCTTTCTCCGCTAGTATTTCCTAAAATAATATGGTATATTATCCTGTAAAGATATTTTCAAAGGAGATTTTTTCATGCTTGTCCACATTCTGGCCGTCGGTGATGTCTGCGGCGAACCCGGTCTGCAGTTTCTGGAAGCGAATCTGCGCCGTGTGAAAAAGGAATACAACATCTCCTTTGCCGTGGTCAACGGCGAAAACGCCAACGTCGTCGGCATCACGCCCAAGCAGGCCGACCGCATCTTTGCCGCCGGAGCGGACATCATCACGCTCGGCAACCACACCTGGACACGCTGGGAGCTCCAGCCCTATCTCGCGGACAACTCCCGCATCCTGCGGCCGCTGAACTTTGCGCCGCAGTGCCCGGGGCGCGGCTTCGGCATCTACCACACGACCGTGGGCGAGATCTGCGTCATCAACGCCATGGGGCGCTTTACGCTCGATGCCAACACCGATAACCCCTTTGTCGAGGTGGACTGTCTGCTGAAAAATCTGGAGAGCGCGCCCAATGTGATCCTGGTGGATATGCACGCCGAGGCGACCAGCGAACGCCTCGCCATGGGCTATTTCCTCGACGGGCGCGTCAGCGCGGTTTGGGGCACGCATACCCATGTCCAGACCTCGGATGCCTGCGTGCTCGAAAACGGCACGGGCTACATCTCCGACCTCGGCATGACCGGTGCGGCACGCAGCGTGCTGGGCATCGACGTGGAACAGTCGGTCAACAAATTTTTCGGCGATCCCCCGCGCCGCTACCGCCCGGGCGACGGTCCGGCGAAAATGGAGTGCTGCGTGTTCGATATCGAGACCTCCACCGGTCAGTGCGAGGGGGCGCACGCCCTGCGCATCCTATGATCCGTATCCTGCACGCGGCGGATCTGCATCTCGATTCGCCCTTTCAGTCGCTTTCGGCGCGTCAGGCGGCGGAGCGGCGTGCCGAGCAGCGGCGGCTCGTGACGCGGATCGTGCAGCTCGCGGAGGAACGGGCGGATATGCTCGTGTTCGCGGGCGATGTGTTCGATTCGGATGCAGGCTTTGCCGAGACGGCGCGGTCACTGGAAAAGGCGCTGGCGCAGACGGACATCCCCGTGTTTTTCGCCCCCGGCAATCACGACTGGTACTCCGCCCGTTCCCCGTGGGACAAGCTCGAGTTCGGAGAGAACGTACACATCTTCCGCAGCGAGGACATCGAGTGCGTCAAGCTCGATGATTTACGCGTGCGCGTGTGGGGTTGTGCCTTTGGCGGCCGCAGCCGCCGCGCTCCGCTGACGGGCTTTGAGGCGGAAAAGGATGGCGACTGGCTGGATGTCATGGTGCTGCACGGCGAGGTCGGCAACCCCCGCTCGGTCTATGCGCCCATACAGCCGGAGGAGCTGGAGCGCAGCGGCATGGACTATGTTGCGCTCGGTCACAGCCACACGTTCAGCGGCCTGCAGCGTGCGGGCGGCACATACTACGCATGGCCGGGCTGCGCCGAGGGGCGCGGCTTTGACGAGTGCGGCGAAAAGGGTGTCATCCTCGCGGAGCTGGAGCCGGAGCGCTGCCGCATCGAGTTCACCGGTCTCGGCGGGCGGGAATACGCCGTCGAGCGGGTCGATCTGACGGAAGCGACGGATGAGCTTGCGGCGGTGATGAATGCGCTGCGCGAGCGCAGCGAGCGGGATATATGCCGCGTCATCCTCACCGGCGAGACAGACGACAGCCCCGATACGGATGCCATCGGCCGCGCGCTGGAGCAGCGCTTTTACGCCTGGCAGCTCCGCGACGAGACAACGCCGCGGCGTGCGCTGTGGGAGCAGGGCGGGGACGACAGCCTGCGGGCTCTGTTCGTGCAACGGCTGCGTCAGCGCCTCGAAAACGCGGCGGATGATGCCGAGCGGCGGCGGATCACGCTGGCGCTGCGCTGGGGACTGCGGGCACTCGATAACGGCGAAGAACCGCCTGTTTAATCGAAAAGCCGCGCCGGATTTTTTCTCACGTGAAATAAGGATGAAATATCTATGATTATACGAAGCATGACGGCGAATTTCGGCGTGTTGGACGGACGGAGCATCGCGTTTGAGGACGGGCTCAACATCGTCACCGCGCCGAATGAGTCGGGAAAATCCACCTGGTGCGCCTTTATCCGCACCATGCTCTACGGGCTGGACACCTCGGCGCGGGAAAAGCAGGGTGCAAAGCCTGACCGCATCAAGTATGCCCCGTGGAGCAAGACTGCCATGAGCGGCAGCATGGACATCGAATACGAGGGGCGCTGCATCACCGTCCGCCGCTGGACGGACAAGGCGACTGCGCCTATGCAGGCCTTCTCCGTCACCTATACGGGCACGGACGAGCCCGTCCCGGGGCTGACGGCGGAGAATCTGGGCGAGAAGCTCACGGGCGTTCCCCGCGGCGTGTATGAGCGCAGCGCGTTCATACGGCAGAGCGGCATGGCGCTCACGAACTCCGAGGAGCTGGAAAAGCATATCAACGCCATCCTCTCCGGCGGCAGTGAGGGGCTCTCCTATACGGAGGTCTCCAAAAAACTCTCGGCATGGCAGCGGCACCGCAAGCCCGGCGGACGCGGAACGGCGGAGCTTTTGCAGCAAAAGACCGAGAACGAGGACACCATGCGCCGCCTGCGTGAGACGGCGGCGGAGACCGCCGCACTGGACGCGCAGATCGAGCAGCTTCGGCAGGAGCGGACGGCGGCGGTGAAGCACATGGAGGCGGCGCGTGCCGCCCACCGCAAGCGTGCGCTTGAGGAGATGATGAGCCTGCGCAAGCGCGTGCAGGCGACGGAAACACAGTGCGCCGATGCCAAAACCGCATTGGATGAGCGCGAGGAAGCCCTGCACGCCACGGTCTTTCGCACGCTTGACCCCGAGGAGGCGGCGAAGCGTGTGCGCGAGCTGAAACGCCGTGCCCGCAGCCTGGAGGAGCAGGCACACAAAACGCTGCCCCTCTGGGTCGGCTTCCTCTTTCTCGTCCTGTTTGCCGCGGCTGCGGCAGCGGGCGTACTCCTGCCCGCGTGGCGCGCGGTGCTGTGGTGCGTCGGCGGCGTGTGTCTCGTTTTGGCTGAGGTTTGGCTCGTCTGTGCGAGCCGCCGTCAAAAGCGGGCGCGGTCCATTCTGTCCGAGCGGCAGAAGCTGCTGGGGCGCGCCGGCGTGGACGAGGAAGCCGAGCTGGACGATGCGCTGGCGCAGTATGAGATGCTCTGGGACAAAAAAGAATCCGCGCGGCGGCAGTATGAGACGCTGTGCGCGCAGCTTTCGGGTGAGCGCGAGCGGCAGAAATACTCGGAGGAACAGCTTGTGCAGGGGCTGGATTTCAGCCGCGGCGATTCCGAGGCGGCGCAGGCCGGACGGGAAGTGGAACGGCTGGATGCGGAGCTGGAAACGCTCAAAGAGCGCCGCGCCCGCACGGAGGGACACGCGGCGGCGCTGGGCGACCCGCTCGTGATCGGCTCGGAGCTTGCCGGACAAAACGCAAAGCTCGACACGCTCGCGGAGGAATACGATGCCATCGGTCTGGCGCTCGAGGTGCTGGCGGAGGCGGACGGCGAGCTGCAAAGCCGCTTTTCGCCGGAGCTGAGCCGCAAGGCAGCTCAATATTTCGCGGAGCTGACCGGCGGACGCTACGACGAGATCACGCTCTCGCGCGATCTGAGCGCCAAGGCGCGGCGCTCCGGCGAGGTCGTGGGACGTGAGACGGCGTATCTCTCCGAGGGCACGGGCGATCAGCTCTATCTGGCGCTGCGGCTGGCAGTGTGCGAGCTTGCGATGCCGAAGGGCACGAGCTGCCCCATGGTGCTGGACGATGCGCTGGTGAACTTCGACGGCGAGCGGTTGGTGCGGGCGCTGGAGCGCATCCGAGAACTGGCGCAGACGCGGCAGATCATCCTCTTTTCCTGCCATGAGAGGGAGCGGGACTATTTCGGGAACGACCCTGCGGTGAATACGATCGCCGCAGGCTTATAAGGAGAAGTCACTATGAAACAGCTTTTTGTGAACAAGAGAAACTTTGCCTTCCTGCGTGCGGCGCTGGCGGTCGTGCTGGCGGTCGCGGTGGTGGCGGTGAGCGGCTTTGCCTTCGTGTATCAGTGCAAGGGCCCGACTGCCGTGCAGGACGGAGCGGAGCTCGCGGAGCAGCGCTATATCAGCGCGGATGTAAAGTGGATCATGGATGTGTGCGGCGAGGAGGTCAACAGCGAGGGAAGAACCCTGTATTACTACGCCGTCGCGCCCATCGGCAACCGCTTTGTGCTGCTGCGCTTCGGCGCAAATATGCTGGAGGATCTGACGGCGCTTGAGAAATCGACGATGGACTACCTCACCGGCACGAGCATGGCGATGGGTATCCATCTGCCCGTGCGCGGCATGGTGGAAAAGGCGCAGCCGGGAGCCTACAGTCTGCTCAGCGAATGGTTCAACGGCAACATTGAGTGGATGAATCTCGCGGGTGTCGTGGGAGAAAACCCCTCTGCGGCGGAGTATTTGGCGAAGGAGGTCGTTCTGGTCGATCAGGTCGGCTCGATGCACTATCTGGCGAGCCTCGGCCTGTCGCTGCTGGCGGCGCTGCTCGTGCTGTATGCCGTCGCGGAGCTGCTGCTCGTCGCGTCCGGCTTCTATAAGGACAGTAAGGTCGCCGCCCGTGTGGCGAAGCGTCTGAAAGCGAAAAAGGAAAAGGAAAAACCCGCCGCCAAAGCCGCGAAAGAGGCGGAGAAGAAAGCTGCCGAAGAAGCTCCGGCTGCCGAAGAAGATGCCGTCGCCGAGGAGGAAGCTCCCGCTGTGACGGAGGAAGCCCCCGTGGAGGAAACGGCTGCTGTCGAAGAAGTCCCCGTTGAGGAAGAAGCCCCCGCCGAGGAAGCAAAGGAAGACGCTGCCGATGCCTGAGTTTGTCGTACCCTGTCTGTTCGGGCTCGAGGGGCCTGCGGCGGAACAGCTCCGGCGCATGGACATCGCGGATGTGCGGGCGGAAAACGGCCGCGTGCGCTTTTCCGGCGGTGCTGAGGAGATGGCGCGCGCCAATATACGCCTGCGCTGCGGCGAGCGTGTGCTGCTCAGTCTGGGCAGCTTCGAGGCCGGGAGCTTCGATCAGCTTTTCGAGGGGGTCAAAAAACTGCCCCTCGGCGATTATATCCCGAAAAACGGGGCCTTTCCCGTCAAGGGCTACTGCCTCAACTCGCAGCTCCATTCCGTGCCGGATTGCCAGAAGATCATCAAAAAGGCGGCGGCGGTGAATCTCGGCGCGAAGTATCACACCGAGTGGCTCAAGGAGGACGGCGCGCTGTATCAGCTCCAGTTCTCCATTATAAAAGACGTGGCGGAGATCTACCTCGACACCAGCGGCAACCCGCTCTTTAAGCGCGGCTACCGCCCGGGTCACGGCGCTGCGCCCCTGCGTGAAACGCTGGCGGCGGGACTGGTGGGCTTTGCCCGCTATCGCGGGCGGGATGCCTTTTGCGATCCCTTCTGCGGCAGCGGCACGCTGGCCATCGAAGCCGCGCTCATCGCCCGCGACCGTGCCCCGGGACTTTTCCGGTCTTTTTCGGCGCAGAACTGGGTATGCTTTGATAAGGCGGTCTGGGCGCAGGAGAAGGAAGCCGCCCGCGCGTCGGAATACCATGGCGACTATCAAATTTTTGCGTCCGACATCGACCCGAAAATGGTGGCGCTGGCGCGGGAAAACGCCGCCCGTGCCGGTGTGGAGTCGGATATCCGCTTCTCTGTGGCGGATGCGCGGCAGTTCCAGGCACCGGCGGAATGCGGTGTGCTCGTGACCAACCCGCCCTACGGCGAGCGTATGCTGGAGCGGCAGGAGGCGGAGGCACTCTACACCGGCTTCGGCAGAGCGCTGGAGGGCGTTTCGGACTGGAATGTCAACGTCATCAGCTCCCATCCCGACTTCGAGCGCTTCTTCGGGCGCAAGGCGGATAAAAAGCGTAAGCTGTATAACGGCATGATCCAGTGTAACCTGTATATGTATATGAATCGGAAAAAACCGGAGAAAAAATGAGATTTCGGGAAAGATTCGGAGAGAATCGAATGTATTTTTTCATAATGCCATGATCCGATGCCGTCTTTCCGAAATTTCCCAAGAACGTGGCTTGCAGAAAGCCGCCCACTGATTTATGATAATAGTGCGTTAGCACTCCGATAAAAAGAGTGCTAACGCCACAAAAATGTTTATGAATAATTTATATAGGAGGCAAGAACTATGACACTGAAACCTTTGGCGGACAAAGTCGTCGTCAAGCGCATGGAAGCCGAGGAAAAGACCAAGAGCGGTCTGTACCTCTCCTCCGGCGCGCAGGAAAAGCCCGAAATGTATGAGGTCGTGGCGGTTGGCCCCGGCGGCATCGTGGACGGCAACGAGATCAAAATGGAAGTCGCCGTGGGCGAAAAGATCCTGCTCGGCAAGTACACCGGCACCACCGTCAAGATCGACGGCGAGGAATACACCATCGTGCGCCAGAACGACATTCTGGCGGTCATCGAATAAGGAGGAAATCGAACTATGGCGAAACAGATCGTTTACGGCGAAGAAGCCCGTACCGCACTGCAGCGCGGCGTTGATAAACTCGCGGATACCGTGAAAATCACCCTCGGCCCCAAGGGCCGCAACGTGGTGCTCGACAAGAAATTCGGCGCGCCCCTCATCACCAACGACGGCGTGACCATCGCCAAGGAGATCGAGCTCGAGGATGCCTTTGAAAACATGGGCGCTCAGATGATCAAGGAAGTCTCCACCAAGACCAACGACGTTGCCGGCGACGGCACCACCTCCGCCACCATTCTGGCGCAGGCGATCATCCGCGAGGGTCTGAAGAATGTCGCGGCGGGCGCGAACCCCATGGTCATGAAGCGCGGCATCGCCAAGGCGACCGAGGCCGCCGTAGCCGCCATCAAGGAAAACAGCCAGCCTGTGTCCGGCAGCGGCGACATCGCCCGCGTCGGTGCCGTGTCCAGCGGCGACGAGCAGATCGGCGCTCTGATCGCCGAGGCGATGGAGAAGGTCAGCCAGGCGGGTGTCATCACCGTCGAGGAATCCAAGACCGCCGAGACCTATTCCGAGGTCGTCGAGGGTATGCAGTTCGACCGCGGCTACATCACCCCCTACATGGTCACCGACTCTGACAAGATGGAAGCCGTCCTTGACGAGCCCTTCATCTTCATCACCGACAAGAAGATCTCCAACATTCAGGACATCCTCCCCTGCCTCGAGCAGGTCGTGCAGGCGGGCAAAAAGCTGCTCATCATCGCCGAGGACATCGAGGGCGAGGCGCTTGCCACCATCATCCTCAACAAGCTGCGCGGCACCTTCACCTGCGTGTGCGTCAAGGCTCCCGGCTTCGGTGACCGCCGCAAGGAAATGCTGCAGGACATCGCCATTCTCACCGGCGGTCAGGTTATCTCCTCCGATCTCGGCATGGAGCTGAAGGATGCCACCGTCGAGATGCTCGGCTGCGCCCGTCAGGTCAAGGTCTCCAAGGAGAACACCATCATCGTCGACGGCAAGGGCGACGCGCAGGCGATCGCCGACCGCGTGCATCAGATCCGCAACGCCATCGAGGTGTCCACCAGCGATTACGATAAGGAAAAGCTCAACGAGCGTCTGGCGAAGCTCGCCGGCGGTGTTGCCGTCATCAAGGTCGGCGCAGCCACCGAGACCGAGATGAAGGAGAAGAAGCTCCGCATCGAGGACGCGCTCAACGCCACCCGCGCCGCGGTTGAGGAAGGCATCGTCGCCGGCGGCGGCACGGCCTATGTGCTCGCCGGCAAGGCGGCTGCGAAGCTCGCCGAGACCCTCGAGGGCGACGAGAAGACCGGTGCCAAGGCCATCGCCAAGGCTCTGGAGGCTCCCATCATGCAGATCGCGGCGAACGCCGGGCTGCAGGGTGCCGTCATTCTCGACAAGATCCAGTCCAGCGAAGTCGCCACCTACGGCTTCAACGCCGCGACCGAGGAATACTGCGACATGATCGCCGCGGGCATCGTTGACCCGACCAAGGTCTGCCGCAGCGCGCTCGAGAACGCCGCGTCCGTGGCTTCCATGGTGCTCACCACCGAGAGCCTTGTGACCGACATCAAGGAGCCCGCGCCTGTTGCCGCTCCCGCCGCCCCCGACATGGGCGGAATGTATTGATACTGCTATACGCCAGTCATACGGCGATCTTTGCGGGCTGGTTTCCGTCCTGCTTCGTTAAAGCCCTTGGAAATACACAAAGTATTCCCTGCGGTCTTTGCCTCGCCCGACGAAAACCGTCCTCGCAAATCTTCGCCTAGTTCCTGTCGTATATCAGTATTAAGAAAGAGAATTGCAGTAAAAAACATCCGGCACCGTTTCGGTGCCGGATGTTTCTGTTGATGGAGTTGGTTTTATTCCCCATACTCGCGGAACAGGAAGGTGACCGCCTGGGCGCGGGTGCATTTGACGTTCGGGGAGAACTTGGCGTTGCCGGTGCCTTTGGTAATGTCGTTTTCCACCGCCCAGAGCACGGCTTTGCAGTAGTACTCGGAGGCGGGGACATCCTTAAAGGGATTGCTGCCGCTCGTCGGCTCGGGACTGCCGCAGGCACGCCAGAGGAAGGTGACGATCTGGGCACGGGTGCAGGCACCGGAGGGCAGGAAGGTCGTATCGGTGACACCGGTGGTGATACCCTTTTCCACCGCCCAGAGAATGGCTTTGTAGTAATCGCCCTGCTTTACATCCGTAAAGGGATTATTGTCCGTTGTGGGCTCGGGGCAACCGTTGGCGCGCCAAAGGAAGGTGACGATCTGGGCGCGGGTGCAGGTTTTGTCGGGCGAGAAGGTCGTCTTGGTGGTGCCGGTGGTGATGCCCTGCTCCACCGCCCATGCGATGGCATCGAAGTACAGGGAGTCGGACTCGACATCGTCGAAGAAATCGAGCTTCGGCACGACCTGCTGTTCCACCAGAACGGTCTCGCAGGTCTCGCAGTGCGAGCCCTCGGTCAGACCGGTCGCCTTGACGGTGGCGGGCACGGCGGGGTCGGTCACGGGCTTGTGGTCGCCCTTGGTGATGACGGCGCGGTATGCGCCGCAGCTTTTGCACTGTTCAATGTCCATGCCGTCCGCGAGGCAGGTGGCCTCCGTCACGGTGGTGGAGCTGCTCCAGCTATGCTCGCAGGAGCAGTCATCGGTGTAAGCCTTGATGCGGAAATTGATCGGGTCGGAGCTCAGGGCGGAATAGTCCGTCCAAGTGCCGTCCGCGTTTTTCAAAAAGCTCTCACCGGCGGAGCAGAGGTTGTAGGCGATCAGGTTTTCCGATGCCAGCGCACGGTTTTTGCTCACGAGCAGGGTCGAGCCGTTCGAGAGGTCGATGCTCACGACGACGGCGTAGCGGCTTCCGGCGCTCAGCAGCACGGGGTCGATGGGGATGCTGTGATAGCCGCCGAGCTCAAAGGCGATGTCCGATGCCTCATAGACGAGGCGGCCGGAGTCGGGGCACTTGGGGTCGGTCAGCTCGGTGTAGACCTGCACATCCACGGAAGCGGGGGTCCTCAGCGTGATGCCGACGGCCTTGAGAAGCTCGTCACCATCGGCGTAGGAAACCGGGTAGACGTTGGAGATGGTGGCCTTGCTGCCGGAGACGGTAATGGCGGACAGGAGCGTGTAGCAGCCCTCATACTGATAAAGGTGGTCGTAATTGTCGGCACTGTCCGCGTCAAACACAGCGGCGCAGCCCTTGCCGTCGGCGGAGTAGAGAACGCTGTCATAGTAGCTCAGCCAGAAATAGCCGCCGTCGCCCCAGCCGGAGCCCCACGAGTTGCGGCACAGCCATGCGCCGTTCAGCGCTTCGCCTTCATCGTTTGTCGGCGGAGTCTTGAAGTTCAGCGCGGGATAATCATCGTCCCAGCCGACGACGACGACCTCATGGTCGGTGCCGGTGTGGGTGCCGGTGTAGCAATAGGAATGGTATGTTTCGCTGTAGGAATTGGCGGAGTCGCCGGAGTAATAACTCAGCGCCGCGCCGCCCTCGGAGAGGATGAAGCTCTTGAGCTTCGCGCGGTCCTCGCTGCCCTTCAGACTCAGCCAGTAGCCGTTTTTCAGATGCAGCGCATCGTCGGTCGCGTCGGCATTCGTAAAACCGCCGTTTTTGGAGCCGGCGTAAACGCCCGCCCAGCTCGCCAGCGTCATGACGGAGGCTTCCACGTTGCCGCGCTGCTCGGTGCTTGTGTGGGTGATGTGGTCGGCCTTGGGGTTGAGAAGGTCGGTATAGCCCTCATAGGAGAAGTAGACCAGATGAGCGGGGTCATACAGTAGCGGCGAGGTGGCGCTCGGGATCAGACCGCTCTGCATGGCGCTGAGCTGCATACAGGTCAGCGCGGCGATTGCCCAGCAGTAGCTGTTGCTTGCCTGATTGAAGATCTCGATGCTGTAGCTGTTTTGGTTGGTGTAGTGGTCGGAATCGGCGGTGGGAGTGCCGTCGTTGGGGCGGGGGTAGGAGACCTCCTCCCCGCCGTCCAAAGGCGTGGGTGCCGAGGCGAGCATGGGCATCGTGAACAGCAGAGGAAGCTCAGGCTCCTCCGTGTCCTCGGTCAGGTCCGTATCCTCCGCCGGCTCATCGTCCGGCTCATCCGGCTCAAGAGGGGTCGTATTCTCATAGGCGGGGTCGGCGGGATCATCGCCAAGCGATTCCGGCACGAAGCCGAGATCCAGCTCGCCGTCTGCCTCGTCCGCGTATGCCGCGCCGACACAGAGCGACAGCATCATCGCCAGCGCCAGCAGCCAGGATAAAAACTTTTTCATACAAGTCCCCTCATCATAAAATGTAACTTTTTGTTTATTTTAATATCAATTTGTAACTTTGTCAAATACATTATATAGGAAATTGGCCGTCGAATGTTGGAATATATGTGCATCTGCGCTTGCAAAGGGCTTCGGCTGTGGTATAATCAGAGCATGATGTACGAATTTGAGGGTCGCGTGCCGCAATGCGGCGAGGGCAGCTACGTCGCCCCCTCGGCCCAGGTGATCGGCGACGTTATCATCGGCAAAAACTGCTACATCGGCCACGGCGCGATCGTGCGCGGGGACTACGGCTCTGTGCGCATTGGCGACGGTACGGCGGTGGAGGAGGGCGTGGTCATCCATGCGCCCCCCGGGTGCACCGCGACCATCGGCAGCCATGTCACGCTTGGCCACGGCGCGATCATCCACGGCGAAAGTCTCGGCGACTGGGTCGTGGTGGGCATGAACGCCGTCACGAGCATAGGCTCGGTCGTGGGCGAATGGAGCATCGTGGGCGAGGGTGCCGTTGTGAAGCAGAACGGCGTTATCGAGGCGGGCAAGGTCGTGGTAGGAGCACCGGCAAAGCCTGTCCGGGACACGCTGGAGCGGGACAAGGAATGGTGGGCACCCATGAAAAAGGTCTACGAGGACTTGGCGGGGCGCTATCTCGCCGGCGGCATGAAGCCGGTGGATGCGCCATGAGAGGACGCTTCGAGTCCAAGAGCCTCACGGGAAACGACATCGCGGAGGCGCTGCGTGCGCAGTCGCTTCGGGACGGCTTTCATGCCGATGCCGCGGTCTTTGATGCCGACCTCTCCTTTGCGCCGCGCTCCGACGGCATGACGGAAATCACCGTGCAGACGGAGCTGGGCGAAAATCTGCTCGTCTGGGCAAAGCAGCTCGGTCTGATCGAAGTAAAGAAAATCGGATAAAAAGAAACGCATCGGCTTCGTTTGTGTATACGAAGCCGATGCGTTTTTGGCTATAATATACTGCTATGCGCCAGTCACACGACAATCTTTGCGGACTGGTTTCCGCCATGCTTCGTTACAGCCCTTGGAAATACACAAGGTATTCCCTGCGGTCTTTGCCTCGCCTGTCGAAAACCATCCTCGCAAATCTTTGTCTGCTTCCTATCGCATATCAGTATTTTTTATTCTTCGGCGGGTGCTTCCTCGACCGGCGCTTCAGGAGCGGCTTCGGGTGCCGCTTCCTCAGCGGGAGCTTCGGACGCTTCTTCCGCAGGCGCTTCCGCGGCTGCGGGGGCGGCGCTTTCCTCTGCGACGACTTCGAAATCGGCATCCTCGGCGGGGGCATTTTCCTCGATCTTCATGGCGGCGATCTCTGCTTCGGCCTCGGCGATGGCGGCTTCGGCGGCGCTCACCTCCTGGCAGAGCTGGACGAAGAAGCCCTCGGGGTTGTTCTTGCGCGTTTCGTAGTAGAGCTTGCCGATCTCAAGGTAGTTCTTCTTGATAATGTCCTTCTGGTTGTGAATCTCCACATTCAGCTTGGCGGCGCGTCCCGCTTTTTTGGCGCGGTCTGCGGCGAGGAGCGTGAAGTCCTTGACCTTTCCGGCGGCGGAAACGGTAGCATTTGCGGCCTTATCGGTGAACGCTTTGAAATCAAAGTCTGCCATGGCAAAGCCTCCTTGAAATAGTTGTATTATCTGTCATCATTGTAACGCAAACAGCGGCGCTTGTCCAGTTCATTTTAGCACATCGAAAACCGGGCTGCGACAGGGATTGAGCCGATTACCAACTCAGACTGCTGCCGACAGAGGCCTTGAGGATGGCTGCGGCATCCTTGACAGAGATTGTCCCGTCGCCGTCCGGATCGGCGATCTGCCGCTGCGGCGCGGTGATCGTTGCCGCCGCAGGGCTCGTGCCGACGGGGTCATCCATAGAGCTTGGAGTGTCGCAATGAAGCACCGCATCCGCCAGCGGGTCGTTGTTTCGCTCCGTCAGCCGCATGGCGTTCCATGCCTCCCGGGTGCCGCCGAAATAGACATCCTTCAGCCCCTCGCAGGCGCGGAAGGCGTTTTGCCGATGCTCGTCACGCTCGCGGGGATCGTCACTGTCTCAAGGCTTTCGCAGTTGTAAAAGACCTGAATGTCAATCTCCGTTACGCCCTCGGGGATCGTCACGCTCTCCGGGATCGCCATATTCGCAAGCCGACTGCATTCAAAGAAAGCATACTCGCCGAGATTTTCCGCGCCGGACTCAACGGTTACTGCCGTGATATCGTCCGCGAATTCTGCCCAGGGCGCGGGGGCGTTCTCGGGATCATAATTGTCCATCGAGCCGTCGCCGCTGATCGTCAGCGTGCCGTCATCCGACAGCGTCCAGCGGAGTGTTTCGCCGCACTCGCCGCCCTGCTCGTTCGCATACGCGCCGAGCGACATAAGGCTGATGAATACGATCACCAGCACAAACGGTAAAAGCGTTCGTTTTTTCATGGGATTTCTAACCTTTCTTTGACAGTCTCATTCTTTCGGTCGAATCACGCTCATGGCGAGGCGGTCGGCGACGAGCTTATCCCGCAGCCACGCGGAGCAGTCCGCCGCGCTGATAGATTCCAGCACGCGGAAGGCATCCAACGGCTGATAGCCCGCAAAGCAGCCCTCCACCATGGAGATCGCCATGCCCTCGAAATTGCCGAGGGCGCGGATGCGGCTGCCGTAGCTGGATTTTTTCAGACGGTTGAAATAGCGCTCGTCCAGCCCATCGCGGGCAGCGCGGTCAAATTCCTTTTTGATCTCGTCCAGCACGGCATCGGGGTCACGGCTCTCGCCGCCGAACAGGACAAAGGATTCGCCCGCGGCATAGTCCGCGTCCGAGGAGAACTCGGCGTTGATGAGATCCTCGGCGTACAGGCGGTTGTAAAAGGGCGAGGAAGTCCCGAACAGGCACTTGAGCGCCATGGAGCAGAGCATACGCTCCCGCAGTGCCGCCTCTCCGTGCGGCTCGGGGCCCGTCTTGAGACCGGCGGCGAACTGGGGCATGGAGACCTCCATGGTCTCCTCGATGCAGCCCGCGAGCGGCTCGAGCGTTTCCGCTTCGCCGAAATCCACTTCGGGGCGGCTCTTACGCTCCTTGGAGAGAAGCTCTGCCGCCGTATCGGCGACGCGCTCGGGATCGACATCGCCCACTACCGTCAGCACCATATTCCCGGGACGGTAGAAGGCGGCGTGGCAGTTGTACAGGACTTCCGGCGTGATCTCGGCGATGGACTCGACGGTGCCCGCCACGCCGTCGCGCAGGGGACTGTGGGCGTAGAGCGAGCGCATGAGGTTGATGTAAAGACGGTAGTCGGGGTTGTCCTCGTACATCCGGATCTCCTGCCCGATGATGCCCTGCTCCTTGGCAACGCTCTCGTCCGTGAAATAGGGCGTGGAGACAAAGCTCAGCAGCTCGCGCAGATTCTCGGAGAATTTATCGGTGCATTCGAAGTGATACAGCGTCATGGTGTCGCTGGTGAAGGCGTTGGGACTCGCGCCGTTGGCCTCGAGGACGGCGAGCGCGCTGCCGTCCGGCATATCGAACATTTTATGCTCGAGATAATGCGCGACACCGGCGGGGGTATCGTGCATGGTGCCGTCGAGCAGGAAGCGGCGGTCGGCACCGCCGTAGTTGGTCGCAAAGGCGGCGAAGCTCTTGCGGAAGCCCTTTTTCGGCAGCACGAAAATGGGCAGCCCGTTTTCGAGCGTGGTGGTGTACAGCGTTTCGCCGATGCCGGCGTAGTCCAGCTTATTCATCGTCATCGCTCTCGCCCCCCTTGAGGAAATAGATGGTGTCGCATTCGATGCCTGCCGCCATCGCGGCGACGGTCTCCTTGCTCACGTCCTCCGCGAGCGCCGCCATCTCCTCCGGCCCGTATTCGAGACCGAGCAGATTCTGTCGCAGCCAGAAGCCCTCGAGCGCGGCGGCGGAGTCCGCGGCCGCGAGCAGATCGGACACGACGGAGGCTTTCGCGGCGGCAAATTCCCCGTCCGTGATCTCGCCGGCCTTGACGGCCTCGAGCTGCGCAAGGATCTCCGCGAGCGCCGCGTCGTAGTTTTCAAATTCTATGCCGCTGACCACATACAGTATGCCCTTGACGATGTTGACCGCGGAGCTGGCGAAGTAGCACAGCGACAGCTTCTCGCGCACGTTCATAAAGAGCTTTGACGCGGTGCAGCCGCCGTAGACGGCGTTCAAAAGCCGCAGCGCCGCGGGATCGGGGTCCTCCATACACGCGCCCAGACGGAAGCCGATGGCGAGCTTGCCCTGCGTCACGTCCAGTGTCTCGGTGTAGACGCGGGGCTCCGCCTCCAGTGCGTTCATACGGATGTCCGTGCCGAGCTCCCAGTCGATCTCGCCGCGCGGCAGCGTGACGAGTGCCTGCGTCATGGCGGCCTCCACGCGGGCGGCATCCGCACTGCCGCAATAGAAGATCTCGATGGGGCAGTGCGGCAAAAGCTCGTTGTAATGGCGCGTCAGCGAGACATAGGCGATGGATTCCGCCTCATCCTCGGTGCCGAGCGCGTCCACGGCAAAATCCTCCGCCTGGCACATCAGCTCCGTCAGCCGGAATACGCTGTAGCCGACCTTGTCGTTGATGCGGCCGCGGATGGCCTGCAGCAGCTTTTCCTTTTCATTCGCCACATAGTCGGGCAGGAACAGCCCGCCGCGCGTGTTCGGCTCGAGCAGCATCTCGCCCAGCAGCGCCGAGACCTCCTCCAGAAGCTGCTCCCCGCCCGCGGGCAGGTAGCGGTCATCGCAGAAGTCCGCCCAGAAACCTAGGCATTGGATCTCGCCCATTTTGCGGACAGTCGGCTCGAGCCGTGCGCCGTAGAGCTCGTCGAGCCGTGCGGCGATGGCATCCATGTCGCCGAGCGAGGCGGTGCCGCGCCGCAGCACACTCGGGATGAGCGCGTTTTTCGCGGCGGTCTCGCGCTTCAGCGGCGCGAGAAGATTGAGGCTCAATAGGCCGGTTTTGAATTTATCGGTTTTCAGGCAGGTCAGAAATACGCCGGGCATGATCTCCTTGCGGCTGAAATCCATGATCGTCCCCCCTAAGGTTTCCTTGATAATATCTCACCTCTATCATAGCACAATTTTCCTCGTTTGGAAAGTTTAACGAATGCTGATCTGCGCGTTTTTCACCTCGATGTGCCGTCCGGCGCAGTCGGCGGTGTAGCCGGTGAAGCCGGAGGGCAGCCGCGGTGTGACCGTGAGCTGTCCGTTTTGGAGGCGGATGCCGAGCAGGTCCTCCGTCACGACGCGGAAAAACCAGCCCGCCGAGCCGGTGTACCAGCTCCAGAGCGCCTCGCCGTAGTGGTCGGGGTTGGCGGATACGTCCGCCGCGAGCGCATAGGGCTCCGCCGCCCAGCGGGCGGCATCGTGACGGGCGGGAATGAGGTCGAACAGGAGTTTGCTGCCCTCCTCGACGAGCCCCTCCCGCAGCAGCGCGGAGGCGAGCCACAGCGCCGCATGGGTGTACTGTCCGCCGTTTTCCCGAAAGCCGGGGCCGCAGGCACGGATATAGCCGGGGTCGGGGCCCTCGCCGGAAAAGGGCGGGGTGAATAGCTTCGTGAGCCCGTGCGCCTCGTCGTAGAGCTTGGCGTAAGCGTGCTGTAAAGCCGTGCGGACGCGGCTTTTGTCCAGTCCCGGGCAGAAAGCCGCCCAGCTCTGGCAGAGGGAGTCGATCTCGCATTCCCGACTGCCCGCCGCGCCCAGCGGTGTCGCGTTCGGCCACCAGCCGCGCAGATACCACAGCCCGTCCCACGCACGCGCGGCGGCATCGGAGCAGCTTTCGGCAAAGCGGCGCATAGGCTCCGCAGCCGCGTCATTCCGCGCCGCCAGCAGCGCGGCGAAGCGCTCGGCGGTGTGGGCGGTGAACATCGTCAGCCACACGCTCTCGCCGTCCACCTTGTCCATGCCGTCGTTCCAGTCGCCGCTGCCCATTTTGAGCAATCCGTGCGCGCCGGTGCCACGCTTTTGCACCAGCTCGAGCGCCCGACGGGCGTGGTCGAGGACGCTGCTTTTCTCTGCGCTCACCGTGGGGCGGAAGTAGCGGTCGCGCTCATGCTCCGCAAGGGGCTCGGCCTCCAGCCACGGACTCAGCACCGCGCACAGCGCCGCGTCGCCCGTCTTTTCCACATACTCGCACAGCGCCCACGCCAGCCACACCAGATCGTCCGAGCAGCGCGTGCGCACGCCGCGCGGGCCGCTCTCATCCTCGTGCCACCAGTGCAGTACGTCGCCCTCCTTGAACTGCCGCGCCGCGCACAGAAGAATTTGCCGCCGTGCGATGCGCGGGTCGAGCAGGATGAGGTTGACCGCGTCCTGAAGCTGGTCGCGGAAGCCGTAAGCGCCGCCGCACTGGTAGATGCTGCTGCGCCCGAGGATGCGCCCCGCGAGAGTCTGATAGCCCGCCCAACCGTTCATCAGCTCGTCAAGCTCGCGCATCGGTGTGCGGATGCGAACGCGACCAAGCACGCTGCGCCAACCGTCGCGCAGCTTCCACAGCTCCCGCGCCGCCTGCTCGGGGCGGGCGAGCTCACGGAGCGTGTCCGCCTCCTCGAAGCCGCAGGTGAGCACGGTCACGCCGCCGCCGCGCAACCGCAGGGCAAAGCAGGGACGAAGCCCCGCGCCCACGCGGCCGTCCATGTCCAAACGCAGGAAGCTGTCCTCGCTGCCCGTAAAGCCGGTCAGCTCGCCGGAGCTGACGGCGCGGAAGAAGCCGACACCGCGGTTTCGCGTGTTCACGGCGCTGAGGATGCCGTTCTGCTCGTCGGTGACGACAAAGGGCGTATCGACGCTCTCGGGTGACAGGCGCAGCGGGATGTGCCACAAAAGCTCGCAGCCCTCGCCGCCCTCGATCATCAAAATTCGCGCCCGCTGCTTCTGCGGCACGAAGGCCGTCACGCTGATGCCCGCGTGCTCCCAGCGCATCCAGCCGAAGCCGGACAGCACCCGACAGGAGCCCCGTCCGTCGGCAAACAGGCTGCGCCGTCCCTCCTCCGTCAGAAGCTCCAGCGTCTCCCCGCCGCGTGCAGCCAGCGGCTCGTTCGTCCACGGTGTCACGGGACATTCCCGCGCGTTTTTGAGCCATATATGGCCGGTGCCCGCGTCGGTGGCGATAAAACCGAATTGTCCGTTCGTCAGGACGTTCTGCCACGCGCGCGGCGGCAGCGGCGGGGTTTTGTAGGAAAACACGCCCCCGGGCTGAAACGCAAACTCCGGCGCTTCGCCGCTGCGCTCCGGCGCAGGGGGCGGGAGCATGGCGGGCTTGCCGTGTTCGGCGGCGGAAAGGATCGCGGAGGCTTCGAGCGCGGCATCCGAGGCGAATTTTACGCCGCCCCGCGCGTTTTCAAAGGGCGCGAGCCCGTAGCGGTCGAGGAATTTGCGAAGTGCCTGCGCGCGCGGATGCAGATAGTCGCCGCCCTCGCCGGTGTCGAGCACGAGCTCAAAGCTCATGCCGCAGGCGGTGAGCAGCGCGTGGCGCTTGATGAGCGCCTTGGCGGGGGCAAGCTCGTTCTTTGCCGTACAGTATACGATGGGCAGATCGCCCGAAAGACCGTGTTTCCAAAGATTTTCCCGCGTGGCGAGCTCGTTGGCAGCCACGCGCGGACGCGCCAGCGCCGTGCAGAGGCGGAAGCACTCGCGCAAGCCCTCCTCGCCCATGCCGAGCAATGCCGCCATGTTGGAGGGCATATCTGCCGTGTCGCCGGAGAGGATGCGGCGGGCGGATGCAAACGCTTCGTCGCGGCTGCGTCCGAGCGCGAGCGCCAGCGCTGCGCAGCCGCCCTCCGGCAATGTCAGCGACAGGGTCACGGGCCGCAGCATCTGCCAGCCGAGCCCCTCCGTCACCGTGAGCGGCACGGTCGCCGTCACGCACAGCCACAGCTCCGGCAGGCTGCCGCGGCTCAAGCGCCGCAGCAGCACCGCGCCGTCCCGCAAAAGGCACTCCACGCCCAGCTTCCAGAACGCAGGATGCGCCGCCCAGTCGCTCTCCGGCGCGAGAACGGGGTCAAAGCGCAGCGTGACCGTCATGCCGCCGAGCGCGGTGATGCGGCGCAGCTCGCCCTGCTCGGAGGCGGCGGCTGCGATGGAAGTTGACATAATATTGTCGTCCTGCGCGCTGAACCATGTCAGCACGCCGCCGGAATAGCGCCACGGGTGCGGCGGATCGCGCCGCGGAGAGGGCGTGAGTGCGATGCCGTCCGCCGCGAGAGAAAAGCTGTCGGGCTGATACAGCAGCACGTCGCCCACGCGGCTTTTGCAGGAACCGTCCTCCCCCACCAGCAGCGAGCACACGCCGTTGGACAGCGGGAAGTGATCGGGTGCGGCGAGATCGCCGTCGCCGGAGAGGATAAACGCCGGAGCCGCCGAACGCTCCGTCTGCTTCACGGAGGACGAGCCGCCCCGCCGCAACACCGGTCCGCCCAGCGGCACGCGCTCGCACAGCAGCGGCGAAAAGGCCGCCATGCTCGGCTCCGCCATGAAGCGGCGGCGCATGAGCCCGCCCGTGAGGCAGTTCGCCGCGGCGATGAGGCTCATGCCGAGGTGGTGTACCATGAAGCAGTAGACGGGGCTGCCGCCCTTGGGAGCGCGTCCGGGGGTGAGGTCGAGCGCGTCGTAGAAGCCGAAGCGACCCCATACGCCCATGGTTTTGAGGCGGCGGAGATTTTTCACTGCCGCGCGCGGGTGGACGTACAGCGCGAGAAAACTCGCGTAAGGCGCGACGACCAGCTCGCTGTCGCGGTCGCGGGACAGCGCGAGAGCGCCCGTGCCGTGCGCCTTGTAGCGCCAGTCCAGCGCGCCGTCGAGCGAGAAAAAGGCACTTTCCGAATTGCCCCACGGCGCTTTGTTCAGCCGCGCGTGCCGCCGCTGGGCATAGAGGCAGAAACGCGCCGATTCCCACAGCATAGTGCCCTTGCAGAGCGGCAGAAAGAGCGTCGGCATGAGGTATTCAAACACCGAGCCCGACCAGCTCGCGAGACCCCGCCAGCCGTCCAGCGAGAGCTGGGTGCGGCTGAGCGACTGCCAGTGCCGCACGCCCACATCGCCCTTTGCGGCGGCGAGGTAGCTCGTCAGCATCGCCTCCGATGCCATGAGGTCGTAATGCGAGGGGGAGGCGCTGTTCTGCACGGGGTCGAAGCCGATGTAGAACAGATGCTTGGATTTGTCGCAGAGCGGCGCGAAGTCCATCGCGTCGTAAAGCGCCCGCGCCCGCGCCGCGAGATCGTCGCGCCCGTACTCGCCGAGCCCCTGCGAAAGACACAGCAGACAGGCGGCGAAATTGCCGGAATCGACCGTGGAGACGTACACGGGTGTCAGCGGCGCACGGGTGGATGTGTCGTACCAGTTGTAAAGATGCCCATGCCACTTGGGGAGCGTCTCGATGGTTGACATAATACTTTCGAGCAGCGCAAAGCTCTCCCCCGCCTCGCACAGCCTGAGGTCGGCGGCGGCGAGGCAGGAGAGCATGGCGAGACCCGCGTTGGTGGGCGAGCAGCGGCGCGCCGCACCCTTGGGCGGCTGGGTCTGGAAGTTGTCAGGGGGCAAAAATCCGTCCTCGGGACGGCAGAGCTCCGCAAAATACTGCCAGATGGCGGCGGCGGCGCGGCGGAGAAAATCGCGGTCGGCATCGCTCAGCTCGGGCTTGGGCTTCTGTTCCCAGCCGGAGGCGGTGGTGAACAGCGGCGTTGCCAGCCAGATGAGTCCCGCTGCCTTGCCGAGGGAACTCGGACAAAACACAAGCAGCGCCAGCCCCGCGAGCATGGCAAGGAGGAGCCCCGGGGTGCGCTTTCTGCGTCCCTCACTCTGCCCCGCCGTGACCCAGCGCAGCAGGCGGCGGTGGCTCACAAGCATACGCCACAGCGCGGTCAGCGCCGCCGAGAGGCAGCAGAAGCCCTCCGTCGGCAGCAGCACGAGCCGGCTCATAAAGCGCGTCAACGCCCCGCCCACGCCGCGCAATATCCCGCTGCGGCATCGCAGACGAAGCTCTTCACGCCGCACGAACAGGCGGCTTCCGCTCTGTAAAATGGCTTCTGTTGCCAGACAAAGCAGAGAAAACCAGCCGACATAGCGCAGCGCCGGACGGCACAGCGCCGCTGTCAGCGCCGCGAAGCACGCGATGGGGACGAGGGAGCGGCGCAGGCTGTCAAACAGTCGCCAGCGGTCGAGCGCGGCGAGGTCTTTGCCGCGCCGCAGCAGCCACGGGATATTCTGCCAGTCGCCGCGCGTCCAGCGATGCAGCCGCGAAAACCAGCCCGCGGCGTTCACAGGGCTGCGATCGGTCAGCTCTACGTCGGACAGGCAGCCGCCGCGCAGATATGCGCCCTCCACGGCATCGTGGCTCAGCACGCGGTTTTCGGGGATGCGGTCTTGCAGGCAGGCGAGGTAGGCTTCCGCGTCGATGAGCCCCTTTCCGGCGAAGCCGCCGCGGTCACAGAGGTCGAACAGCGGCTCGGAGGCGGGCATGGCATAGGGGTCGATGCCGCCCTGCCCGATATGGATTTTGGCAAAATCCGTCGCGCTCGCGCAGTCCGGCTCCGTGCTCATGCGCGGCTGCAAAACGCCGTGCCCGCGCACGACCACGCCCTTTTCGATGACGGGGCGGTTGAGCGGATGCAGCGCCGCGCCGATGAGTGCGCGCGCCGAGTCCGGCGTGAGGCGCGTATCGGCATCGAGGCAGAGGATATAATGCGCGTGCAGAGCGGCGGGGTCTCCGGCGGCGCAGCGCAGCTCACTGTCCTGACCGCAGAGGGTGCGGGCGAGAGCGGTGATCGCGCCGCGCTTGCGCTCGCGGGGCATCCAGAGCTTTTCCCGCGGGACGTAGACCGCCTCGCGGGTGAGCAGAAAGAAACCGCCGCCGTATTTTTCGTTGAGCGCGGTGATGGCATCGGCCGCGTTTTTGAGCCAGTCTTCCGCGCCGGCGGGCGGGTTTGTTTTGCCCTCGGGCAGATCCGCCAGCAGCGCAAAGAGCAAATGTTCGCCGCAGTCGCGGTTGGCGAGGCGAAACTGCTCCAGCCGCGCGGCATAGCGTGCGCCGTCCTCCGCGCCTGTCAAAAGAGCGCAGACGGCGCAGACGGTGCGCCCGTCCTCGCCCACGCCGTTTTTCAGCTCCATGCGGCACAGCCGCCGCGGCTTCGATACGCGCAGCAGCACAGCCGCCGACAGCGTGTGGATAAGCTCCGAAAAGGGCAGCAGCAGCACCGCTGCCGCGAAGACTGAGCCGAAAATATACCAGACCAGTCCCGCGAGAAAAAGGGGCAGAATAAGCTGCGAGGCGATAAACCATGCGCCCGTGCGCCGCTCGGGCGGAAACAGCGTTTCGTGCAGACTGTCGTTGAGTGCCTGCGTCGCCGCCTGCATGGGCAGAATGCCCTGCTGCTTCGCAAGACGCTGGCAGCGGCGGCGGTACTCGGCGCGGCTCTGCTCATCCATGAGCGGATACACCGCGTCCTGCCGCAAAACCGCGTCCACGGGGTCGCTTTTTTCCAGAATCTCACCCCAATCCGTTTCGCCCAGCGTGCGCAGGGCGGTGAACAGATGCGCGGCGTTTTCCTCCGAGATCTTCTCGCTCAGACCGCGCAGCGCAGCCGCCGTGAGCCCCGCGCCGAACAGGCAGGCCTCCTCGTCCGAGAGGAGCCCGCCGCGCCGTGCGCCGGTGAGAAAGAGCGTCAGCCGCTCGTCCGAAACCTCGCCCGCTTCGAGATAACGTGCCGCGAGTGCCGTCACCGCCGCCATGCCCATGCAGCGGCGCAGCCTCCCCGCATGGGAGAGAGCCGCGGCGGCTCTGTGCGCCTCGCGGCGGGCGAGATAGAGGTTGTCGGCGTACCACGCCGATGCGTCCGACTGACGGCTGATGAGAGCCAGCGCGTGCAGATGGCGGCGCATCCGCATGATTTCAAAGCGGCCTGTCGTGAAGGAGCCGCCGTTCATGTCCTGTATGACCCGTTCGCCGTAGGCGGCGAGGGCATCGTTTCGTATTGTATCCATACTGCCCATTGTGTCCGCTTGCTTTCGCAAATATTCCCTTGACAAACGGGGAGAATTTGTGTATGATAGGCGGGCTGTAAAGGATTTTTGCTTAACAGGAGGCGAAACCGGTGGAGGACAGTCCCGTGACAAGGGCGCTGCTGTTCGATTTTTACGGCGAGCTTCTGACGGACAAGCAAAAGGAATACTTTGACCTCCATTTCAACGAGGACTACTCCCTCGCGGAGATCGCGGAGCTGGGCGGCCTGAGCCGTCAGGGCGTGTGGGACATCCTGCGGCGGGCGGAGAGCGCCATGCGGCAGATGGAGGAAAAGACCGGCATCGTCGGGCGTTATCTCGAGCGAAAGGCGCAGATCGAGTCCATTCGCGCGGAGCTTGCGGCGCTGCTGCCAAACAACGAAAAAACGCGGGAGATCCTCTCCCGTCTGGATGGATTGTCATAATGGCTTTTGAGAGTTTATCGGACAAACTCAATAACGTATTCAAAAAGCTGCGCGGCAAGGGTCGTCTTTCCGAGTCGGACGTAAAAGAGGCCATGCGCGAGGTGAAGCTCGCGCTGCTGGAGGCGGACGTGAGCTACAAGGTCGTGAAGGACTTTGTGAAATCGGTCTCCGAAAAGGCCGTGGGCGCGGAAATTCTGGAGAGCCTCAGCCCCGCGCAGGCGGTCATCGGCGTGGTCAATAAAGAACTGACGGCGCTGATGGGCGGCGAAGCCGAGAAGCTGAACTTCGGCTCGCAGAATCCCGCCGTCATCATGCTGGTCGGCCTGCAGGGCGCGGGCAAGACCACCAACGGCGCGAAGCTCGCGGCACTGGTGAAAAAGCAGCAGAACAAGCGTCCGCTGCTCGCTGCCTGCGACGTATACCGCCCCGCCGCCATCAAACAGTTAGAGACCGTCGGCGGACAGCTCGAGCTGCCTGTGTTCCAGATGGGTCAGTCCGACCCCGTGGACATCGCCAAGGCCGCGGTCGAGCACGCCAAACGCCACGGCAACGATGTCGTCTTCCTCGACACCGCCGGACGGCTCCATATCGACGAGCAGCTCATGGACGAGCTGAAAAACATCAAATCTGCCGTCAAGCCCAGCGAGATCCTGCTGGTGGTGGATGCCATGACCGGTCAGGACGCGGTGAACGCCGCCTCTGCGTTTAACGAAGCACTCGGTATCGACGGCGTGATGCTCACCAAGCTCGACGGCGATGCCCGCGGCGGCGCGGCGCTGTCCGTCCGTGCCGTCACCGGAAAGCCCATCAAATTCGCCGGTATCGGCGAAAAGCTCGATGCCATCGAGGTCTTCCACCCCGACCGCATGGCAAGCCGCATCCTCGGCATGGGCGACGTTCTGACGCTCATCGAAAAGGCGGAGCAGGCGGTGGATGAGAAGAAAGCCGCCGAGATGGCCGAGAAGCTGATGAAAAACCGCTTCACGCTGACGGACTATCTCGAACAGATGGATCAGCTCCAGAACATGGGCGATCTCGAGGACATCATGGGCATGATCCCGGGGGCGGACATGAAGGCGCTCAAGGGCGCGAAGGTGGACGAAAAGGCCATGGCCAAGACCAAGGCCATCATCCTCTCCATGACACCGCAGGAGCGCAACAACCCCTCCATCCTCAACGCCTCGCGCAAAAAGCGCATCGCCGCCGGCTCCGGCACGAGCGTGGTGGAGATCAACCGTCTGCTCAAGGGCTTTGACGCGATGGGCACGATGGTGAAGCAGATGTCCGGCGGAGGCAGCCGGAAGATGCGCCGCATGGCGAAAAACCGCGGAATGTTCGGATTCTGATCCGCATTTATACAAACAACAAACAAAAAATAAAAATTTGGAGGAAAAAACAATGGTTAAAATTCGTCTGAAAAGACAGGGTGCCAAGAAGGCTCCGTTCTATCGTGTCGTGGTGGCGGACAGCCGCGCTCCCCGCGACGGCCGCAACATCGAGGAGATCGGCATTTACGACCCCCTGGCAACTCCCGCGCTGGTGAAGATCGACATGGAGCGTGCCAAGTACTGGATCGCCAACGGCGCTCAGCCCACCGATACTGTCCGCGGACTGCTGAAGAAGGCTGAAGAACAGGCCTGAGGAGTTCTCCGATGAAAGAACTGCTGACCTACATGGTGCAGAGCCTCGTGGATCATCCCGACGGGGTCTCTGTCGTCGAGCGCGAGACCGCCAGTGAGACCGTGTACGAAGTGCGCGTCGCTGACGGCGATATGGGCAAGGTCATCGGCCGTCAGGGCCGCATCGTTCGCCAAATCCGCGTTTTGATGAAAGCCCAGGCGCAGCGCCAGGGCAAAAAAGTATCCGTCGAGATACTGGATTAAGTGAAGAAGCAATATCTGGAAGCGGGGAGGATCGTCAACACCCACGGCGTCCGGGGCGAGGTCAAGATCGAGCCCTGGGCGGACGACGCGGCGTTCCTCACCCGCTTCAAGCGGTTTTATCTGGACAGTGAGCCGGTCAGGATCCGGTCCTGCCGCGTGCACAAGAGCATGGTCATCGCTTCGCTCGAGGGCGTGGACGACGTAAACGCCGCCATGGCGCTCAAGGGCAAGGTCATCTTCATTGACCGTGACGATGCCAAGCTCCCGAAGGGCACGGTGTTTCGGCAGGATATTCTCGGCGCGCAGGTGGTGGATGAGCACGGCGCGGCGCTGGGAATCCTGGAGGATGTGATGGACGCGCCCGCGCAGTCGGTGCTGATCGTGAAGGGCGAGCGCGAAATTCTCATCCCCGACGTACCGGCCTTTGTCCTCAACAAGGACGCGGACGCGGGTGTCGTCACCGTCCGGCTGATCGAGGGTATGTGAATGAGGATCGACATACTGACACTGTTCCCCGAGTCCGTTATGGGCGTGCTGGGGACAAGCATTCTCGGACGCGCGGCAAAAAAGGATATCCTCGATATCCGCGCCGTGCAGATTCGGGATTATACCGAAAACAAACAGCAGCAGGTGGACGACTACCCCTACGGCGGCGGCTGGGGCTGCGTGATGATGGCGCAGCCGCTCAAGTCCTGTCTGGATGATGTTATGTCAACCGCAGAGGGGCTGCACAGCCGCGTTATCTATATGTCGCCGCAGGGCAAGCCCTTTAACCAGAACGAGGCGCGGCGCTTAGTGCGCGACTACGACCATCTGGTACTGGTCTGCGGGCATTACGAGGGCGTGGACGAGCGTTTTATCGAAAAATGCTGCGACGAGGAGATTTCACTGGGCGACTTCGTGCTGACCGGCGGCGAGATCGCGGCGATGGCGGTGGCGGACAGCGTCTGCCGCATGGTGCCGGGCGTGCTGTCCGACCCCGAGTGCTACATGGGCGAAAGCCACTGGGACGGCCTGCTCGAATACCCGCAGTACACCCGCCCCGAGGTCTGGGAGGGGCTGGAGGTGCCGGCGGTGCTGCGCGCCGGAAACCACGCGGATGTCGAGGCGTGGCGGCGGGAGCAGCAGCTCGTGCGTACCAAAGAAAAACGACCCGACCTCTTTGCGAAGTTCGAGCCGCAGACCAAGGAGGAAAAGCGCGTGTTTGAAAAGCTGACCGGTACGGAAAAGCTGGTGTATGACTGCCGCCGTGCCACGGTGGAGGATATGGATGTTCTCATGGATCTGGCCTCGCAGGGCAGCGCGTATCTGCGCGAGTGCGGTGTCGATCAGTGGCAGGACGGCTTCCCCAATCCGGAGGTCTTCGCCCGCGACATCAGCAAGGGCAACTGCTGGCTGTTCACGCAGGACGGCGAGCCCGCAGGTGTCATCTCCATCTATCTCGAGCCCGACCCCGACTACCCCGCCATCGACGGAAAGTGGCTCACCGAGGGCGATCGCTATGGCGTGATGCACCGCGGTGCGGTCGCGGCAAAGTATCGCGGACGCGGGCTTGCGGACGAGATGATCCAGTTTGCGGAGGATATCATCCTCGGCTCGGGCTATGCCTCCGTGCGCGGCGACACGCATCGGGACAACAAGGCGATGCGCCATGTGCTGGAGCGGCGGGGCTATACCTGCTGCGGCACGGTGGAGCTCTCCTCCCACAGCACCACCGAGCACGATAAACAGCGCCTCGGCTACGAAAAGGTGTTTTAATGAAAAGGTTTTAACGCCGAAAACGCGACAGTCCGACGACTGTCGCGTTTTTGCTCTACCCCAGGGATTGACATAGAGCCGCTTTTTATAAGGTAAAGGCATAGCCGAAAACCGGCTATGCCTTTGCTTTATTCATAATCGTCATCTTCGTCCTGCGCGGACAGCCAGCGCAGACGGTAGAGGATCTGCTCATCGTAATAACCGCCGCGCATACGGCGCAGAAACAGGCGGGGACTGTTGACGAAGTCCGCCAGCTTCTCCTTGCGGACCATCGCTTCCGCTTCGCCCAGAAGCTCCTCCTGCCGTTCGTTCAGTTCGTATTCCACGCAAAATCACCGCCTTCGGAAATCGCTTGTCTATCAGTGTAGCACAGGGCGCGCCCGCCGTCAAGCAGGAAAAGTTTACATAATATCGGACAGCAGCTCGTCCATCTTGTTCTCGCAGGCGGCGCGGTGCATCACGCGCATACCGACGTGCGGCACCTCCGGCAGTGTCAGCAGAGCCTTTTTCTCCGAGGCGCAGCGCTCGAACATCCGGCGGCTCATCTCGCAGGGGACAAAGTCGTCCGCCTCGCCGTGCAGGAACAGAACCGGCGTGTGCATCTGCTCCATGAGCGAGACGGGCGCGGCCTTTTTCAGGTCTTTGCCCAGCAGCACGCGGCACCAGAAACGCTCAAAAGGATACAGGATCGGAAACAGCCATTTGGGGAATTTCCGTTTTTCAAAAATGTCCCGACACATCTCCTTGAACGAGGAGAAGGGCGCGTCCGCGACGACGGCCCTGACGTTGGGGCATTTTCCGTCGCCCGCGATGAGCAGCGCAGAGCCCGCGCCCATGGAGATGCCGTCCACGACGATCTTCACATCTGCGCCGAGCCGCGCTTTCAGCAGCTCAAACCATACGAGCATATCCTCGCGGGTATACATCCCCATGCCGCAGTAGCATCCGTCCGAGCGTCCGCAGCCGCGCAGATCGGGCATCAGAACACTGTAGCCGCGGTCGAGGTAGTAGCGGGCATCCATGGCGCGGTCGCGTCCGCGTCCCAGTACGCCGTGCAGCAGCACGGCGGCCTTGTCCGAACTTTGGGGCATAAAGTCGGCGTAGACCGTTTTGCCCTCGCTGCGGCAGAAATGCTCCTCCAGCCCCTGCGCTTTCAGGGCATCGTAGGCGGCGTAAAGCTCGTCCATGTGCGGCTTGTACGCCGAGGGGCAGGGCTTTTGTTTTCTTTTTCGGTGCAGGAAAAAGCACGCCATATACAGGCTGAAGCCCAGTGCCAGAAGCAGCGCCAGCACGAGCAGCCCGAGGATAATGTACAGGATGATTGTCAGCATCATTCGGCGATCTCCTCATGCTCCACGGCGCGGAAGTAGGGCTTGCCTGCGATGAGCAGCGCGAAGCCCGCGATGAACAGGATGATGAGAGACAGGATGCCGAAGCAGGCCTTGCCGCTCAGACCGTACACCAGCGCGTACAGCGCAGGACCGACCACGCAGGCGAACTTGCCGAAGATGTCGAGGAAGCCGTAGTATTCGTTGGAGCGCTCGGCGGGGATGATCTGGCCGAAGTAGGAGCGCGAGAGCGCCTGGATACCGCCCTGCACCGTGCCGACCAGCGTGGCGAGGATCCAGAACAGGACGGTGGAAATTTTGATCGCCTCATCCGTCGTCAGACCGAGCAGCCCGTTGAAGTCCACGATGAAGCCCATGCAGAAGCCGACGATGGTGATGACCGCATAGACACCCACGGCGATGGAGATCAGCTTCAAAGCGCCGTATTTCTTGCCCCAGTTGCCGAAGAAGATGGAGAAGGGCATCGCCACGACCTGCGTCACCAACAGCGCGAGGATCATGCCGATGGAGCCGAGACCGAGGGTGCTGCCGTAGTTCGTCGCCATGGAGATGATGGTGTCCACGCCGTCGATGTAGCAGAAATAGGCGAGGATGAAGAACAGGACTGCCTTGTCCTTGAGGATGTTTTTGAAGGTGGCGACGGTGTTTTTCCATGCGACCCGTCCGAGCTGGGCGGGCGGCGTGTCCACGCTGTAGACCTGATGGACATTTTTCCAGAACGGGATGGAGAAGATCAGCCACCAGACCGGCACGATCATAATGGCGATCTTATAGCTGAGGACGGACATATCCATAACCAGCATGACGGCGATGGAGATGAGGAAGGGGATCGTGGAGCCGCCGATGTAGCCCATGGCGTAGCCCCATGCCGAGACCTTATCCATGCGGTCGGGCGTGGTCACGTCCGTGAGGAAGCTGTCATAAAAGAGGCAGGAGCCGGAAAAACCGATGCGGCTGAGCATGAAGCCGATGATCATCCACACCCAGTTGTCGAAGATCGCCATAAAGCAGGTGAAGACGACACCGATCAGCATGAATACCGTCCACAGCTTCTTTTTCATGCCCTTGAAGTCGCCGATGGCACCCAGGTACGGCGCGAGGATGGCGGTGATGAGGTTGGCGAAGGAGACGGCGTAGCCGTAGATCGTGTTGATGAAGCCCGCGTTTGCCAGCGCGTCCACGACCAGCGCGAAGTAGATCGGCCAGATGGCGGCGGAGATGTTGGTAGCCCAGATCGAGTTGGCCCAGTCATAGAAGATCCATGACCATTCGACCTTGGAAAACCTTTTTTCTTTCGTCTTTTCCATGTGCATCCTCCTGTTTCTGTGTTATGTGTATGGTGCCGGAATGCCCCGCAGCTTACAGCCCCAGAACTCGCTGCGCCACGGCGAAGTATGCCAGCAGCGACAGAGCGTCGACAAAGGTGGAGATGAAGGGTGCAGCCATCACGGCGGGATCGACACCGATCTTGTCCGCCAGCATCGGCAGCACGCAGCCGACGAATTTCGCCGCGAGGATGATGAGAATGAGCGTGAGACCGACGGTCATGGCGACACCCGCGGTGACGGCGGGGTTGCCCATGATGAGGTTGTCCACCAGCATGATCTTGCCGAAGGTCACGATCGCCATGCACACGCCGCACATCAGCGCCGTCAGCAGTTCCTTGCCGATGACGCGCAGAATGTCCTTGAATTCCAGATCGCCCACGCTCAGCGCACGAATGACCGTCGCCGAGGTCTGGGAGCCGGAGTTGCCGCCCGTGCCCATGAGCATGGGGATGAACAGCGTCAGCGCCGAGACGCGGCTGAGGGCATCCTCGTAAAAATTCAGAATAATGCCCGTGAAGGTGGCGGACACCATGAGCAGCGCCAGCCACGGAAAACGCGCCACGAAGAAGTGGAACGCGCTTGTTTTGAGGTAGGGCTTGTCGATAGGCGTGGCACCGGCCATGAGCTCGATGTCCTCCGTGGTCTCGGCCTCGATGACCTCCATGGCATCGTCAACGGTGACAATGCCCACCATGCGATTCTCGCCGTCCACGACGGGAATGGCGGTGAAGTTGTACTTGGTGAACATGGCGGCCACGTCCTCCCGGTCATCCAGCGTGGTGACGGAGATGACGTTTTCCTCCATGATCTGCTCGATCACATCGTCCTCGTCCGCGAGGATGATGGTGCGGATGGTGATGGTGCCGATCAGATGGCGGTGATCGTCCGTGACGTAGCAGTTGTTGATGGTTTCGGAGTCCACGCCCGTGCGCCGGATGCGCTTGATGGCGGCTTCCACGTCCATATCGGGTCGGAGCGTGACGAACTCGGTCGTCATGATGCTGCCGGCGCAGTCCTCCGGATAGCGGAGGATCTCGTTGATCATTTTGCGGGTCTCGCTGTCGGCCTGCTTCAGAATACGCTTCACCACGTTGGCGGGCATTTCCTCCACCAGATCGACCGCGTCGTCCACGTACAGCTCGTCCACGACTTCCTTCAGCTCGCTGTCGGAAAAGCCCTGGATCAGAAGCTCCTGCGTGTCCGAGTCCATTTCGACGAAGGTCTCCGCGGCATCGTCCTTCGGCAGAAGCCGGAACAGCCGCGGCAGCAGCGATTCGTCCATATCGTCGAACATGGCGGCGATATCCGCCGGATTCATCGTCACCAGAATATCGCGCACGCTGCTGTACTTTTTGCTCTCCATGAGAGCCTCGATGGTTTCGCTCAGGGTGATTGCTTTTTCAGCCATCTGTCCTTCCTCCTTTTTTCAAGCGACATATAAGAGAAAGGCACAAAAATCGGTCAGCGGGCACAGAACGCCCGCCATGTTCGGCCTCGTTTTGTGCCGGTACTATCGCCAGCGTCCATGCTGTCACTTCCCTTCCAATATAAATTATTTACCCCAGCAGATACTCGCCGAGTTCTTTCACGGTCGCCACGGTGTGCACCGCGCCCGCCGCTTCCAGTTCTTCACGGCCGCCGAAGCCGTATTCGACCCCGATGCACGGGATGCCGCATTCGGTCGCACCCTCCACATCGAAATTCCTGTCGCCGATCAGAACGGCTTTTGTCATATCCACGCCGCAGCTGTCGCGGGCGTATTCGATGACCTCGCGCTTGCTGTTGCGAAGCCCGTCCAGTCCGCAGCCGGACACGCACGCGAAACAGTCCGCAATGCCGAAGTGCTCCATGAGCCGGTCGGCAAAGACCTGCGGCTTCGTGGTGGCGACATAGAGCTTCGCGCCGTGCGTCTTCAGCGAGCGCAGCAGCTCCGCCATGCCGTCGAACAGACGGTTTTCAAAGATGCCGGTCACGGAATAGTATTCGCGGAAGCAGGCCAGAAAACGCACGGCTTCCTCATGGGAAAGACCCAAAAAATCGCAGAAGGACTGCGGCATCGGAGGCCCGATAAATTTATGGTAATCCGAGCGGGGACCGCAGGGTATGCCCCATTTTTTCTGCGCGTACATAATGCCGTTCGCGATGCCTTCGGAGGGGTCGGAGAGCGTCCCATCCAGATCGAAAAAGATGTGCTCGTATAACATATCGGTGCTGTCTCCCTGTGCGCCTGCCGCCCTATTGGGCGGTGTCATAAAAATTATTGTAACATATACATTTATTCTTGTAAAAAAACAATTCGGAAACAAAAAAGGAAGCTGCACAAAGCGTGCAGCTTCCGAATTATGTTTGCGGTATTACTTGTTGCCGCAGATGAGCTCCTTGGCGAGCGGCAGCGTCTCCACCCAGTCGCAGAAAACGTGCCAGTCGGGCAGGCGGTGGGTGCGGCGCTGGGCGTAGATGTTTTTGAGGCTGCGGTAGTTGGTGGTCATGGCGGCCATCAGCTCAAAGCCGGAGGGGAGATTATAGAGCAGGTCGAGATAGGCGCTCTTTTTCTCCGCGACCTTCTCGTCGGGGATGGCGTTGTAAACAGCCTGAAGCCGCTCGGCCTCCGCGATCTCGGCAGCGCTGGTATGCTCGTTGCAGCAGTCGGCGATGGAGAAGCGGGCGATGCGGTGCATGGTGCTCATGGAGGAGATGAAGTTGAGGAAGGTATAGCGCTCGGCCTCCACCCATGCCTTGTTGGAAAAGCACATATCGAAGTTGACGACGATGCCGGTGAGGAACTGGTCATGCCCGCCGCCCTGTGCCGTGGCGAGGTTGATGGCGCGTTTGATATGGACATTGGTGAGATCGCCGGCTTCGATGCAGCGCTCGATCTCGGCGACTTTTTCTTTATAGAGTTCGGCATCGGGCGCGGCGGACATCATGGGATAGCCGCTGCGGTAGATGGTGCTGGCGAGGCCGTAGACCTCAGCATTTGCAATATAAGCCATGGCGATTACTCCTGTTCTGCTTCGGCGGTGGGGGCTTCGATCACGGGCGCTGCACCGGGGACGGTGCCGTTCAGCTCGTCGGCGGTGATGACACCCTCGCGCAGGCACTGCTCACGCAGCTCCAGATACCAGCCCGCGCGGGCGGTGGACTGGAAGGGGGTCAGATAGAAGAGACCGACAAGGCCACAGGTGATCACGGTGAGGAGCCACCAGCCGATGAAGCTCAGATTGAACACGAAAAGCTGCCACTTGTGGCCCTTCATCATGCGGCGGGACAGGCTCAGCGCGTCCTGTGCGGCGACGTTGGGGCAGTCGGCGAGCAGATAGAGCGTCTGGGAATAGGCGAAGCCCTTGACGATGGCGATAAAGGGACCGGCGATGGGGATCAGGCACCACAGGAACAGATGCAGGATCATCCACCAGTAGCCGCCCAGCTTGCGTCCGAAGTCCTCAAAGGCCTTGGAGAACGGGGCGCCGGCATCGACCTTGCTGCCGGTGAAAATACCGATCCAAAGGAAGTTCAGACCGATGCAGAGCGGGCCGGTCAGCAGGATGGCACCGAGGCCGGTGCCGCTCAGGGCGCTGATGATCAGGCCCATCAGAAAAGCCATGCCCACGCAAAACCAGTAGCGGCTTTTGAAGGCGGTTTTGGCAAGCGCTTTGATCTCTTTACGGGATTTCATAAAAATTCCTCCTCTTTTTTACTTTCTGTCACTCATTATACACGGATTGCTGAAAAAGAAAAGTTTTTTTCTTTTGAGTCTATGGAAAACTTATGCGGCTTGCGAGAGAAAAAACGTGGTTTTGTGAATTTTTTATCACGTTTTCCTGCGAATATATGCCGTAAACTGCATATATTTACGGAAATTGTAACGAAATTGTTGTTTTCGCATAGAATAGGTGTGTGCTATAATGAAACATCTGAAAATGTAAGGAGATATCAACCATGAGCTTTCTGAAGAAAATCAAGCTGCCCGGCTGGATCTTCATCGGCCTCATCCTCGGTGTCCTGGCCGGTCTGGCTTTTCTGGGCAATCCCGACTTCACCACCAACTACATCAAACCCTTCGGCACTATCTACATCAACCTTCTGAAGGTCCTGATCGTGCCCGTCGTGCTGACCTCCATCATCTCCGGTGTCGTCAGCCTCGGCGACATCAAGCGCGTCGGCTCCGTCGGCTGGAAGACCATTGTCTACTACCTCGCCACCACCGCCGTCGCCATCATCATCGGCCTCGCCATCGGCTCGCTGTTCAAGGGCGCTTATCCCGTCCTCGAGACTGCCGGTGCGGAGTATGAGGCGAAAAGCTCCAATGTCATGGATGTGATCGTCAACATCTTCCCCTCCAACCTCTGGCAGAGCTTCGTTAACGCCGATATGCTGCCGGTCATCGTGATCGCGCTGTTCTTCGGCGCGGGCATCCTGCTCGCCGGTGAGAAGGGCAAGGGCTTCGGCGACTGGATCGACTCCTGCTACGCCGTTGTGATGAAGGTCATGGAGTTCATCATCAAGCTCACCCCGATCGGCGTGTTCTGCCTGATGTGCAACGTCGTCGCGGTCAACGGCCCCGCCGTCCTCGGTGCTCTCGGTGTCGCCATCCTCGCTGCCTACATCGGCTACATCCTGCACGTTGTTCTGGTCTATGGCTCCAGCGCGCAGTTCCTGTCGAAGGTCGGCTTCTTCAAGTTCATCAAGGGCATGAGCCCCGCCATGATCACTGCCTTCACCACGACCTCCTCCAACGCGACCCTGCCCGTCACCATCGAGAACGCCAACGCCCTCGGTGCCGAACCCGAAGTCAGCTCCTTTGTCCTGCCTCTCGGTGCGACCATCAACATGGACGGCACCGCGATCTACATGGGTGTCTGCTCCGTGTTCATCGCCAGCTGCTACGGTGTTGACCTCACCCTCGGCCAGATGGCCATGATCATCCTCACCGGCACTCTCGCCTCCATCGGCACTGCGGGTGTCTCCGGTGCCGGCATGATCATGCTCGCCATGGTGCTCGAGTCCGTCGGTCTGCCCGTCGCGGGCATCGCGCTCATCGCGGGTGTTGACAAGCTCTTTGATATGGGCCGTACCTGCCTCAACATCACGGGCGATGCCTCCTGCGCACTTTACATGTCCAAGATCGACCGCGAGAAGAATGCTAAGAAAGCAGCGAAGGTCTGAGTTTTCCTTTTCGTGTTTCGTTCTATTACAAATAAGAAACTGCGTCTCTCCAAATTGGAGAGACGCAGTTTTATTCTATTTATTCAATCAATAGAAAGTCGCCACGGGATTGGCGAGCTCCGCGCAGGGGCTGATGTCGAGCGCCGTCAGCACGGGACCTTTTTTGCCGTAGCCCTTGTGCCACTTGATCTCGATGGAGGCGGTCAGCTCGATCCACTGGCTCTTCTGGAGCGTCCTGGCCTCCGGCCAGCGGCACACGAGCCCGACATACTGGATGTCCGCCTCGCAGCAGCTCATGAGCGGGCGGCCGATGACGAAGCAGTCGGATTGCAGCACGGGGGATTTCGCGACCATGCCCTTGAAATGCACGGTCTTGCCGTCGTATTTCTCCATGTCCTCGCCGATGTCGCGGTACCACAGCGCATAGTCGCGCTCGGCGATGTCGATCACGGGCGCGTCCACATCAAAGGGCAGCGGATCCTCGATCTCGTCGTAGCTGACGGAGCCGTCGGTGTACTCGTAGGCGATGTCGCAGCGGCGGGAGACCGCGCGGACGATCTGGTGCAGCGTCATCTTGTCGATGCCGTCGTGGTAGCGGTTGAACACCACGAGCTCGCAGCTTTTCAGCTTGTCATAGACGAGCTGGCGCATATTCTGGTTGTAGGAGACGAAGCTCCCCGCGTCGGCGAACATGAACTCCTGATAGACCATCCAGCCGTCGGGCAGGGCGCGGAACAGGTCGTCCAGATTCCACATACCGTTGTACTCGACGAGCACGCGCTCGGCCTTGTGCGCCTTGAGCAGCGCGGCGAAGTTCTCGGCGTTCACGTCCTCTGGCTCCTCAATGGGCTCAATAAAGACGTTTTTGCCCGCGGCGGCGGGGTCGTATTCCTCCTCGCCCTCCTCGCACAGCAGCAGCAGGGTCTTTTCGCCCTTGTTGAAGCGCGGGTCGGACAGGGTCTCCTGAATGAAGCGGGTCTTGCCCGCGTCCAGAAAACCGGTGAACAGATAGACGGGAATTTCCTTAGCCAAGCTTGAACAGCTCCTTTACCGCATCCTCTTTCAGCCCCGCGCCGATCACGCACAGGCGACCTGTGACGTTGGCGGAGCCGCGGCGGATCTCTTTCTCGCCGGGGGTGTAGTCGAAGTGCAGCCATGCGCCGTCGGCGGTGGGCACATAGCCCTTGGCGCGCACGATGAAGCCGAAACGCTCCGTGTCCTCCAGCGCGTCGAGCAGGGAGGAAAGCTCGCTTTCCTCAAAGGTCTTGGGCGTTTCCGCGCCCCAGCTCTGGAACACCTCGTCCGCGTCGTGACCGTGGTGGTGATGGTGATGATGGTGCTCGTGTCCGTCCTCGTGATGGTGGCAGCATTCGTGCTCATCGTCGTCATGGTGATGGTGGTGGCAGCACTCGTGCTCATGCTCATCGTCGTCATGGTGATGATGGTGGCAGCACTCGTGCTCGTCCTCATCGTCGTCGTGATGGTGGTGGCAGCATTCATGCTCGTCATCATCGTCGTCGTGATGGTGGTGATGGTGATGGTGTTCGTGCTCCTCCCCGTCCTCATCATGGTGATGATGGTGGTGGCAGCAGCAGTCGGGGTCGTCGCACTCGTCCTCCTCATGCTCCTTGAGCAGGGCGGCGAGCTCTTCGGAGATGCTGTTCTTCTGCTCGATGGCATCGAGGATCTGCTGTCCGGTGAGCGCGTCCCAGTCGGTGGAGACGATGACGGCGTTGGGATTCTTCTCGCGGATCATCGCCACGGCGGCATCGATCTTCTCCTGCGTCATCTTGCCGGTGCGGCTGAGGACGATGCAGTTCGCGGCCTTGATCTGGTCGTCAAAGAACTCGCCGAAGTTTTTCATATAGATCTTCGCCTTGGAGGCACCCGCCACGGTGGCGAGCCCGCCCAGCTCCGCGTCGTCGAGCTCCGCGGACTGCACCGCGGCGACCACATCCGTGAGCTTGCCCACGCCGCTCGGCTCGATGAGGATGCGGTCGGGGTGATACTGCGCCGTCACCATACGCAGCGCCTCGCGGAAGTCGCCCGTCAGCGAGCAGCAAATGCAGCCGGAGTTCATCTCGTTCACCACGATGCCCGCGTCCTGCATGAAGCCGCCGTCGATGCCGATCTCGCCGAATTCGTTTTCGATGAGGACGAGCTTCTGACCCGCATAGGCCTCTTTCAGCAGCTTTTTGATGAGAGTGGTCTTTCCCGCGCCGAGAAAGCCGGAAAATATGTCGATTTTAGTCATAAATATTCCTTCTTTTCCAATGTTTTTTCCAAACATTTATTATACCACATCGCGTCAAGAAATTATAGAGCACTTGCTCTTGTCATCGAAAATGAATTGTGATATAAAAATATCAAAGAAAAGGCAGGGGGCATTTTTATGTCGGTATATTGGCAGGGGCTGACGATGGGACTCGCCTACGTCGCGCCCATCGGGATGCAGAATCTGTTCGTCATCAACAGCGCCATGCACCAAAAGGGCTGGCGGGCGATCCGCATGGCGCTGATCGTCATTTTCTTTGATATTTCGCTCGGTCTCGCCTGCTTCCTCGGCGTGGGCGCGCTCATGCAGGCGCTGCCGTGGCTCAAGCAGATCATCCTCGCCGTCGGCAGCCTGATCGTGATATGGATCGGCATCGGACTCGTGCGCTCGAAAGCGGAGCTGAAGGATGTCGAGGTGGAGATGCCGCTCTGGAAGATCATCACCACCGCCTTTGTCGTCACATGGCTCAACCCGCAGGCGCTCATCGACGGCACCATGATGCTCGGTGCGTTCCGCGCCGCGCTGCCCGCCGGAACGGATGCCTTTTTCATCGGCGGCTTCTGCTCCGCGTCCTTTGTGTGGTTTACGGCACTGGCGATCATTGTCTCCCTGCTCGCGAGCCGCGTCAATGAAAAGATCCTCACATGGATCAACCGCGTATGCGGCGCTGTCATCATCTTCTACGGGCTGAAGCTGCTGTGGAGCTTCCTTTCCGTGTATATCAAATAAGCAAAATCCCGCCGGTGCTCCGGCGGGATTTGTTATAAGAACGGCTTATTTCTCCAAGGCTATATCGCCCAGATTCACGTCCTGTCCCACGGTGGAGAGGGCGTTGAATTTTTGGGGCTTGAAGCCTTTGGCATCTATGCTCAGCGTGTATGCGCCCTCGGGCAGATCCTTGAACCAGAAGTCGCCGAAATCGTCCGTCACGGTCTCGCGTCCGTCCGACAGACGGCAGACCGCGCCGATGACGACCTCCTCGGCGGCGGGGTCATAGACCGTGCCCGCGATGAAGCGCCCGGGGCGGTTTTTGTAGATCGCACGCAGACCGTCCTCCGGCTCGGCATCCGCAAATTGCAGCGCCTCTGTGGGGCAGGCCTCCACGCAGCGGGGCGTTTCGCCCGCATCCAGCAGATGCGCGCAGGCGGTGCATTTCTGGGCGATATGTTTGTCCGCGTTCATGTAGATGACCTCAAAGGGACAGGCGCTTTGGCATTCGCCGCAGCCGGTGCATTTTTTGGGGTCGATGAGGACAAAGCCGTCGGCGCGGCGGGTGATGGCATCGTGCGGACAGGCGGCGATGCAGGCGGCATCGTCACAGTGACGGCACATCTGCGGCTCGTAGTGAATTTTGACCTTCGGGATCGTGCCGTGGACGGTCTGGTTGACCTTGACCCAGAACTGCCCCGTCAGGGGCTGCGCCGCCGCGTAGGGCAGCCAGTCGTTTAGGGCGTGCTCGTCCTTGCAGGCGAGTTGGCAGTTGTAGCAGCCGGCGCGGCGGGCGATATCAATTAAAAATACTTTACTCATGCTCGTCCCCCTCCTGCACCATCCAACCGGCGAGGCAAACACCCGCGTCGGGGTCAACCTTACGGGCAAAGGCTTCGGGATACTTCGCTTTCCACTCCGCCCACTCCGCGTCCGTGACCTTTGCGACCTCGACGAGGAAGCCGGAGACCGCCATGCCGGTGGCGTTTTTGCTCGTCGTGTTTTCGGGCGTGATAAGGTTGATGGCACCGCCGCGGTCGAGCCAGCCCGGGATGATGGGGTCATAGCGGCTGCCGTGGTCCATGGAGCACGCGCCCGGGATGAGCCGCTCCGTGACGTAGGCCGCGGCGAGCACAATGCCGCGCTCGTTATAGACCTTCACGATGTCGCCGTGTTGGATGCCGCGCTTCGCCGCCTCTGAGGGATGCAGCCACACGGGCTCGTACTGATAGCCGTCCGCGCCGCGGAGCTTCATCGTCTCGACCTCGCGGTTCCAGACGATGTCGTCGCACTGGGCGTGCATACGCCAGCGCCCGTGGTTGGACATACAGATGAGCGGGTATTTTTCCGCCCGCTTCGAGCTCAGGCGCTCCTCGTGGAAGGGACCGTTTTCGATCCAGTGCGCCACGGGTGGGCGCTCGGGGTCGTCCGGCAGATGCTCCGCCAGCAGCGTCGAGGAATATTCCAGTTTGCCGGTGGGCGTGGTGAGCGGGTTATGCTCGGGGTCGTCGGCAAAGTTACGCAGTCCGGCGGGGATCTTGTCCAGTTCCTCCTGGGTCTTGCAGGGCACGACGAAAATTTTCCGCTCGCAGAACTCCTCCCAGCTCATGTGCTCCTCGCAGCCGGAGGCCTTGTAGAACAGGCGCACGCGCTGCTCGTCCGTGAGATGGTCGGTGTAGGCATCGTAATAGTCCTCGCCGAGCTTTTGAGCGACGCGGGCGCAGACCTCGAAGTCCGAGACGCTCTCGCCCAGGGGCTCTATGCACTTGTGCTCGAGATACAGGCTCGTGAAGTTGCCGGAGGACATATCGTTGCCGATGTCCTCGAGCTCGTGCTTGGTGCAGACGGGAAAGATGATATCGGCAAAATAGCAGTCGTATTCCAGCCACGGGTGCTGGGCGACGATGGTTTCAATGGAGGGATCGCGGAAGGCATCGGCGGACTTGTTGCCGTCGTTCCAGCAGGTCGTCTGGCAGGGGGCATCCGTCCAGATCATGTGAACGCGGCTCATACCCTCCCGGGGGTATTGCATAGGCTTGAACTGATACTGCTGCGTCGGCTTGCGGAAGTTGTGCTCGTCCGGCTGCTGACTGGACGAGAAGCATTGCAGCCCGCGCCATTCGGCGTGGCCGTTCAAAATCGCCTCATGCACGAGGCAGCGCGGGATGAACTGCTTCGGCGCGGGAAGCTGACGAAAGAGCTTTTTAAGCTCCGGTGCGCGCTGCTTCTGCGCCTCCGTGAGGACAAAGCGATTCATGTTGATAGACGGATCAACGTCCCCGTCCACGGGACGGAGCGGGTCGGCGATCTGGGTGATCTTCGGGACGAACTGCCCCTGATAAGGCAGCGGGAAATCGCGATTCCACAGCCCCCACTCGATCATCTTTGCCTGATGCACGCCGGGCTTGCCGAGCCCCTGCATCCCGAGCAGCATGACCTCCAAACGCCCCGTTTCCGTGGCGTAGGGGCTGCGGATCATGGGGCCGCCGTTGCCGTGGCAGACGGAGGCGGTCTCCTTCGCCCACTTGCGGGCGAGCGCCTTGATCGTCCACGGCTTGACACCGCATTTCTCCGATGCCCACGCGGGGGTCTTGGGCTCGCCGTCCTCGCGGCCGAGGACGTAGTCTTCAAACTTGTCGAAGCCGTAGGCGTGGGAGGCGATGTAGTCCTTGTCGTAAAGCCCCTCCGTCAGCCAGACATAGGCGATGGCGAGCTGGAGCGCTGCGTCGGTATTCGGCAAGATGGGGATCCACTTGTCCGCGTGCACCGCCGCGCCGTAGTTGAGGTCGGGGCAGACGTAGATCTGCGGGATGCCGAGCTCGGTAAACCAGAAGCAAAGCCGCGAGGGCATATGGCTCACAACGCCGAGCGGCGTTGTCTCGGGGTCGCAGCCCCAGAACAGCAGCATGGTGGAATGCTTCGCGATGTCGGGGAAGATGTTTGCCTGCGGGGCCTGTTCGCCTACCGGCTCACAGCCCCAGACGTATTTCGCACCCCAGAACCAGCCCTCCCACGAGTCGGGGTTTCGCATTTGCAGCGTGTAGCCGCCGAGCAGCGACAGAAGCCGGTTGGGGCAGCCGTGCGCCGGCGAGACATTTTTGCCCTCGCCGTGCATATCCGCCTCGCACAAAACCGCCTCCGGTCCGTAGCTGTCGCGCATACGGAGCAGCTCTTTGGCGACGATATCCGTCGCCTCGTCCCAGCTGATGCGGACGTATTTGGACTTGCCGCGCGTCTCGGGATGGCGCTCGCCGTCGGGGTCCCAGTCCACGCGCTTGAGCGGATACAAGATGCGGTTGGGCGAGTAGACGCGGCTTTTGTAGCCGAGGCCGAAGGGCGTGATGGTGACATGGTCGGGGGCGGAAAATGTGCTGCCCCGCGCCTCGATCTTCCACGGGTTGCAGTGCTCGTCCGTGTATTTCTTGTCGTAGAAATAGGGACGGATGCGGGTCATTTTGCCGTCCGCACTGTCCACCAGACAGGGCGCGCCGCTCTCGGGACCCATGAGGGAGAAGGAGATGATGTTCTGTTTTTCGCGTTTGATATCCATAGACACTACCTAAAAATTACTATTCACTTTATTATAACAAACCATCTTTGATTTATCAAGTTTTCGTGGTATGATAAATGTTGACAACCCTGCCAAGGAGAACGTGTATGCGTTTTTTGATTTCCCTGTTTCTGGCGCTGGCGGCGATCTTCTGCGTCGACCGCGACGCTGCGCCCGCCGAAATTGAAATGACCCCGCCCGCGAAAACTGCGTGGACGGAGCAGACGGAGGTCGAGCCCGAAGAGCCTTTGATCCCCGAATACTATGAATACGACACGGCGGAGTTTTACCGCGACTGCTCGGAGATGATGGCGGTGCTGTCCATGTGGCCGGATGAGAGCGCCGTCAACGATACCTACGATAAGCTCTATGCGGAGTATTGCCGCATCGACTCGCTGAGCCAGGCCGCTTATCTGCGCTATTCGCTCGATGTGACCGATGAGGCTGCCTCCGTGGACAGCGTGGAGGCGGAGCTTGTCCGTGCTGCCTGCGCCAACGAGCTGTGCGTGGCGTGCCATGCCGTGATGAACGGGCCCAATGCCGAGAGCTTCGCGGCGCACGTCGGAGCGGAAGCGGCGGAGTATTTCCGAGGCTACAGCGAGCTCGGATCGCAGGAATGGGAGCTTTTGGAGCGGGAGACGGAGCTCGTGAACGAGTATTATACGGCGCTCGAATCCCTCGACGAGATGAGCTATGAATACGCGGGGCAGTCGTGGACGGCGGAGATGCTCGATTCCCCCGCCGGCGACCGTCTGTACGAGAGGGATTACGACGGCTATTGCGAGGTGTACAACGGCATCCTCGATCAGCAGAACGGGACACTCGGCTCGATCTATATCGAGCTCGTGGCGCTGCGGCAGGAGCTCGCGGCGCTGGCGGGCTATGACAGCTATGCCGACTATGCCTATGAATGCAGCTTCGGGCGCGATTATACGCCGGAGGATGCCGCGCTGTTCTGCGGGCAGGTGCGGCAGAGTGTGGCGGGGGCATACTTCGACAGCGTGTATTACGACCCGCGCAGCTGGGGCGCGGATATGGAGCCGTCGCCGGACGCGGAGACGCTCATCGCGCTTCTGGGCGAATACGCGGACGACATCGCCCCCGCGGTGCAGAGCGCGTGGGAGTATCTGACGGAAAACGAATTGTATTTCATCGGCGGCGAGAGCTGCCGCATGGATTCGAGCTATACAAACATCTTCGCCGCCTCCGGCGCGCCGATCATTGTCCAGAAGCTCTACGGCGATTCCGGCGACCTCGCCACGGCGGCGCATGAGTTCGGCCATTTCTGCGCCGCACTGCAAAGCCCGCTGCCCAATTATCTGTGCGCGGCGGAAAATTACGACCTCCTGGAGATCCACTCCAACGGGCTCGAGGTCTTATACACGCACTTCTACGGCGATGTTTTTTCTGACGATGCCGATGCTGCGGTCTATGCGGTGCTGGCGGATCAGCTCGGCGGCGTTGTGGACGGCTGCCTTTTCGACGAGTTCCAGCGCCGCGTTTATGCCGAGCCGGAGCTCACGCTCGACAAGGTCAACCGCCTGTACGCCCAGGTCTGCCGCGAGTTCGGCGATGAGGCGGTGTGTGACGTGGATTACGGCTGGATGTATGTGCCGCACAACTTTGAGCAGCCCTTTTATTACATCAGCTACGCCGTCAGCTCGCTCGCGGCGCTTCAGATCTGGGAGCAGTCCGTCGGAGATTTCGATGCCGCCGTGGATACATGGCTGCGCGTCGTGGAGGCGGGTGCCTGCGGCGACGGTTATCGGGCGGTGCTGGAAAACGCGGGGCTTACGAGCTTCACGGCGGACGGCGCGGCGGCGGATATCTGCGATGCGGTGCTGGCGTATATGGAAGCGATGGAACAGGGAAACTAAGCAATGTAAGAGGTGGTTGCATGAAAAAGGCGCTGATCGGCATTACGGCGTGGAAAGAGCTTCGGGAGAATCGCGGGCGCTACGTGGTGGGCGATGCCTACTGCGAGAGCATCCGTGCGGCGGGGGCGATGCCGGTGCTGCTGCCCTTTGTGCCGCAGGAGGCAAAGCCGCTGCTCATGCGGCTGGACGGTCTGCTGCTCACCGGCGGGGAGGACGTGGAGCCCGCCCGCTTCGGGGAGGAAACGCATCCCGCCTGCGGCGAGCGGAGTGCTGAGCGGGACGAATCGGAGCTCGCGCTCATGGCGGCGGCGGAGGAGCTGGGGCTGCCGGTGCTCGGGATCTGCCGCGGTATTCAAATGATAAACGTCTTTTACGGCGGCACGCTCTGGCAGGATATCGAAAGCCAGTGCGGTCTGCCGAAGGAGCTGCACAGCCCGGGAAATTACAGCGATCTTCACGGCTGCACTGTGGAGGAAAACACACGGCTCGCCGCTATCGTCGGCGCGGGTTCGTATCCCGTCAATTCCAGCCACCATCAGGCGGTCAAGCAGACAGCGCTGACCGTGGCGGCGCGGGATGAGCACGGCATCATCGAGGCTGTTGAAAAAGAGGGCGACCGCTTTGTTCTCGGCGTGCAGTGGCATCCCGAGCGCATGAGCGACGGGCGACTGTTTGAAGCCTTTGTCCGCGCGTGTGAACGCGCGTGAATAACAAAGCTCCTCCGCATGGGCGGAGGAGCTTTGCTTGTCATTTGCCCTTGCGGGCAAGGCGCTGTGTGACGAAGTGGTCGTCGGAGAGCTTTTCGAGCGAGATGTCGTATTCCCGCCGCAGGAAGCGGCTGAATTTTTCCTTGTCGAGGTATTCGCGGTACTGCTTCACGAACTGCTGCACGTTCCAGAGTTCATAGCGCAGCTTTTTGGAATAGAGAAAGATGCCGAAGGCGAAGCCTGCGATAACGGCGGGGATCACGACACCGTGGCTCGGCTCCATGAGCCGGATGCAGCAGTACACCGTGGCACCGAGGGTGATGACAAAGACGATGAGCGTACCGGTGAGGCGGCCTTTGATCGTGTTTCCGAATGCGGGGTCGGTGTAGACATCGTATTCCAGAAGCCGTTTGTTGAAGGGCTTGTAAAACTTAAAATAGTTGATGAGGTGGATGACGGCGTTCGCCACGCCGAAATACGCAAACAGCACCGAAAGAATGATGAAGATGACCAGCGAGAAGGTGGACATACTGTGAGCCTCCCGTCTTGTGATTTCTTAAACAGCAGTATAGCACATTCTGGACATAAATTGCAATTCCTGTTATAATTTTATAAAAAGCGCAATGAGGTGATGTTGTGGAGAAGCAGCGGATCATAGACTGGACCGAGGCGCATCGGGACGAATATCTGGCAGATCTTGCGAAGCTGGTCGCCATCCGGAGCGTGGCGGGCAGACCGCAGGAGAATATGCCCTACGGCGAGGGACCGGCACAGGCGCTGGCGCTGGGTCTCGCGCTGTGCGAGGACTACGGCTTTGCCGTGAAGAACTACGAAAATCATGTCGGCTCGGCGGATCTTGCGCCGGAAAAGCCGCCTATGCTGGATATACTCGCGCATCTCGATGTAGTCGGCGAGGGCGATGGCTGGGAGACCGACCCCTACACCATGACGATCAAGGATGACGGCGGCGTTTACGGACGCGGCGTGTCGGACGACAAGGGCGGTCTGCTCGCCGCGGCCTACGCCATGCGCTGTGTGAAGGAGCTGGGCGTGCCGCTTGCTTACAACTGCCGCCTTGTCCTCGGCTGCGACGAGGAAAACGGCATGGGGGATATCGCTCACTATTTTGAGACCAACAAAAGCGCCCCCTGCACCGCCACGCCCGACGCGGACTTCCCCGTCTACAACGTGGAGCGGGGCTTCTTCCGCCTGCGCTTCCGCAAGACGCTCGCGCCCGCGGAGGTGCTGCCGCGCGTAAAGGAATACCACGGCGGCTTCCAGCTCAACGTCGTTCCGGCGGACGCGAGCGCGTGGTTCGTCGGCATGGATGAGCTCGCCCTGCGTACGGCGCTGCTGCCGCTCGCGGCGGAGCTCGGCGTGAGCTACGATGTGGAGCCGGACGGCGAGGCACTCAGGCTGACCGTGCACGGCAAGGGCTGCCATGCGGCTTATCCCGAGGGCGGCATCAACGGCAACACCGCACTGGTGCGTCTGCTGTGCGAGCTGCCGCTCGCGGACTGCGACTCCACCCGCGCGCTGCAGGCGCTCAACGCCCTGCTGCCCCACGGCGACTGGCTCGGCAAGGCGCTCGGCATCGCCATGGAAGATGAGCTATCCGGAGCGCTCACCTGCTCGTTCACGCAGCTCCATTTTGACGAGCAGGCGCTTTGGGGCACCGTCGATGCCCGCGTGAGCCTTTGCGCGACGGAGGAAAATTGCCGCGCCGTGGCGACGGAACGCTTTGCCGAGGCGGGCTTCGTGCCGGACAGCGTGCTTGAGGCGGGACACTATACGCCGGAAGACACGGAGTTCGTGCAGACGCTTCTGAAGTCCTACACGGACATGACGGGGAAGCCCGGCAAATGCTGCGCCATGGGCGGCGGCACCTACGTCCACCGCATCCCCGGGGGCGTGGCGTTCGGACCGAAGATGCCGGACTGCGACACGCATCTGCACGGCGCGAATGAGTTCATGCCGGTCGAGCATCTCATGCAGTGCATCGAAATTTACGCCGCCGTCATCGCGGAGCTCTGCGGCGCATAAATTCAATAAATAAGTATCGGGCGGGAGGGGTCTCTCGCCCGATTTTCAGTATATTTCAATGTTTTTCGCGGCGTAATCCCCGCCGACCACGGTGTGATAAAGCTGCTTCATATCGCGTCGGAGGATGCCCTCGTTCATCGTTTCCGACGGCGAGAACAAGCGGCAGCGATACTGCGCCACATGGACTTTTACGCCGGTGTCGTGCCATCCGGCGCGCTCATAAAAGGCGATGCGCCGCGCGTCCAGCGCCTGCGCCGCACCCTCCGCCGCGTCGGGATCCTCCACCTCCGCGATCAGCGCGGGGGCGAAGCGCTCCTGCTCCGTCAGCAGCGCCAGAAAGCGGCTGCCGATGCCCGCGCCGCGGTGTCCCCGCGTGACGGCGAATAAGTCCAGAAGCTGCACGGACAGCCCGGGCACCGTGTCGAGGTAGGCGTAGCCGAGAAGCGCTTCGCCCTCAAACAGACCGAGCGCGCGCAGGATGCCGTTTCGGTGAAGCTGTTCCATATATTCAAAGCTCTTGATGTCGATGGGGTGCAGGTCGGGGACGGCGTGTTCGCGGTAGACGCGCGCGCGTTCCTCCGGCGTCAGACTGCGGATAAACATGGCTCCGAGCCTCCTTTTCGCGCCCAATATACCATAAAAGCACCCGCCCCCCCAGC
>JAZUEL010000062.1:0-3624 GCA_045640125.1 Oscillospiraceae bacterium | reverse complement strand
CCCACTCCTTGTGCTCGCCCTTTTGCGGATCGGCGTACTCAAACAGGGGCGTTCCGTCGAAGCGGGCAAGACCGTGCCCGTCACGCGGGAAATGGGCCGGCACCCAGTCGAGGATGACGCCGATGCCCGCGGCGTGGAGCGTGTCGATGAGCGCGGCGAAGTCCTCGGGCGTTCCGTAACGGCTCGTGGGGGCGAAGTAGCCCGTCACCTGATAGCCCCAGCTGCCCTCGAAGGGGTACTCCGTCAGCGGCAGAAACTCAACGTGGGTGTAGTGCATTTTGCGGCAGTAGTCCGCAAGCTCCGGCGCGATGACGCGGTAGTTGGGATAGGTCTCCCCCTCCGCGAGCCGCCACGAGCCGAGGTGCAGCTCGTAGATGTTCACGGGTGCTTTGCGCCAGTCGGTCGTCTCACGGCGGCGCAGCCACGCCCCGTCCGTCCATGCGAAGCCGTCCGTGCCCCAGACCTTGGAGCCGGTGGCGGGGCCGGTCTCGGCGTGGCGGGCGAAGGGGTCGGCCTTCATGCGGCGCAGTCCGTCCGCGCCGGTGACGGCGTATTTGTAGATGTCGCCGTGCTTCGCGGCGGCGGTGACGCTCCACACGCCGTCCTCGCCGCGGGTCATGGGGATGTCGCCCCATTGACTGAAATCGCCGCAGAGGGACACAGCGCGGGCGTTGGGTGCCCAGACGCGGAAGATACAGCCCTGCTCGCTTTTGTGACAGCCCAGATGCTCGTGGGCGTTTTGACTCAATATACTCATATATCTATAATAGCCCGCGGAAGAAATAATTGCAACGATTTGACAGCGGTATTTTTGCAGAGGTATAATATATTTATAAATATTTATAAAAATATTTATAAAAATTCCACTTCCGCTGCCGACAATTCAAAAGCGGTGCGCTCCATGGGGATGCCGTCGATGAGCTTGGTGTAGCTGCGGCTCTGGATGCGCCCCTTGACCGCCATGCGCGTCCCGACGGGACAGAGCGCGGCATCGTGCGCCTGATTGCCCCAGGTGATGACGGGGATGTAGTCGCTGCGGCTGTAGCGCCGCGGCACGGCGAGGATGATGTCGCAGATCTCCCGCCCCAGCGGGGTGCGCCGCAGGATGGGCGGCTTGCAGATCGTGCCGATGAGCCCGACGCGGTTTTCGTCCTCATCGCATTCGGCGGGGTATATCTCCTGCGCGTAAACGGTGATGACGAGCCGTGCACCCACGCCGCTCTTATTGTTAAAGGAGCGGAGCTGCCCCGCGATACGCAGCCGGTCTCCGACCTGCGGGGACAGGGAGAACAGCAGACTCTCCCGCACCATGATATTGATCGTGTCCGCCGCGCCGGACAGGCGGCAGGCGGTGAACGGAAACGAATAAAAGCGGATGCCGCGGCTTTCGTGGGAGAAGACCGGCGCTTCCGCCACCGTTCCGCACAGCTCCGCACGGTTTGTGATTTCGTCCATGGTAACACCTCATAGTTGTGATACCCAAACCTATGCACCCACAGGAGGCATTTATGAACATTCAGGATATACTCAAACGCTGTGACCACACCCTGCTGCGCGTCGATGCCGGCGCGGACGAGGTGCGGCAGCTCTGTGACGAGGCGATCGAGTACGGCTGCGCCTCGGTCTGCATCCCGCCCTGCCATGTCCACGGAGCGAAAAGCTACGTCGGGGACGATATGCAGGTCTGCACGGTCATCGGCTTTCCCAACGGCTATGCCACGCCCAAGGCCAAAACCTTCGAGGCGCAGGATGCCATCCGCAACGGCGCGGACGAGATCGACATGGTCGCGAATATCGCCATGATCAAGGACGGATGCTGGCAGGAAATTTTTGACGAGCTGCGGCAGATGCGCGACTTTACGCAGGGGCATATCCTCAAGGTCATCATCGAGACCTGCCTGCTCACGGAGGACGAAAAGCGCATGATGTGCTCGCTGGTGTCCTCCTCCGGCGCGGACTACATCAAGACATCCACGGGCTTTTCCGCGGGCGGCGCGACCCGCGAGGACGTGAAGCTGCTGCGGGAGTGCTGCGCGCCGGAGGTCAAGGTCAAGGCGGCGGGCGGCATCGCCACCTGGCAGGATGCGGAGGACTTCATCGCCCTCGGTGCCGACCGCCTCGGCACGAGCCGGCTTGTGAAGCTGGCGAAAGAAAACGGGAAATGATTTGAAAAAAGCCCTTGACAAGAGGGGAGAGGGCTGATATAGTAATAGAGCTTAAAAGCAGGACGCAGTGGTATCCGTCCTCGCCCGGCCGCAAAGGAGCGCGCCGGTGCCGAAACCATTTATCTTCCCGATATTTGTGTTTTCATGCGGATACAGCCTGTCTGTATCCGCTTTTTTGCGCCGGAAGCTACAGGAATCCAGATTTGGAGGTGCCTATCCATAGCCGCTACAACTCATCTTTTGAATGAAGAAATCACCGCGCCGCAGGTCCGCCTCATCGGAGAGGACGGCAATCAGCTCGGCGTGATGACCAGCGAAGAAGCGCTGAAAATCGCCGAGGAAAAGGACTTCGACCTCGTAATGCTCAACCCCTCCGCCAATCCCCCCGTCTGCAAAGTGATGGACTACGGAAAGTTCCGCTTTGAGCAGGCGAAGAAGGAAAAAGAGGCGAAGAAAAACCAGCACATCGTGGAGGTCAAGGAGATCCGTATGTCCCCCTCAATCGGCGACAACGACTTCCTCGTGAAGCTCCGCAACGGTCAGAAGTTCCTGCAGGAGGGTGACCGCCTGAAGGTGACCGTGCGTTTCCGCGGTCGTGAGATGGCGCACACCGATCTCGGTCGTGTGCTTCTGGAGCGCTTTGCCAATGAGTGTGCCGAGATCGCCACGCTCGACAAGGGTGCCAAGCTGGAGGGGCGGCTCATGACCGAGTTCCTGTCCCCCAAGACCCCCGCGCAGATCAAAAAACAACAGCAAGAAAAAGCAAAGGAGATATAAGCAATGCCGAAACTGAAATCCCACAGCGGCGCTAAGAAACGTTTCGACCTGACCAAAGGCGGCAAGGTCAAACGCGCCCATGCCTTCAAGAGCCACCTGCTCAATGGCCACGGAAAAACCACCAAGCGTAAAAGAGGTCTTCGCAAGGAAGCCTACGCGGATGTCACCAATGTCTCCGCGATCAAACGCATGATCCCGTATAAATAAGGAGGCACTGAGAAATGGCTAGAGTTAAAGGCGCGATGATGACGCGCAAGAGAAGAAATAAAGTTCTGGGCATGGCTCAGGGCTACTGGGGCAGCAAATCCCGTCACTTCAAGATGGCCAATCAGGCTGTCATGAAGTCCCTGCGTTACGCTTACATCGGCCGTAAGGCTCGCAAGCGCGACTTCCGCAAGCTCTGGATCACCCGTATTTCTGCCGCCGCGAAGCTCAACGGCATGAACTACTCCACCTTTATGCACGGCCTCAAGCTCGCGGGCATCGACCTCAACCGTAAGATGCTCTCCGAGACCGCCATCCACGATCCTGCCGCATTTACGGCGCTTTGTGAGAAAGCCAAGGCTGCTCTGTAATTGAAAAGCATAATGACCCGCACCAAATCGGTGCGGGTCTTGCTTTTATCCGAAAATCGGTTATACTGGTAAAGATAACAATACCCAAGGAGTTTTTGAATATGAGC
>JAZUEL010000061.1:0-27730 GCA_045640125.1 Oscillospiraceae bacterium | reverse complement strand
CCGCTGAGGCTCCTGCTGCGGACGATGCCGCCCCTGCGGAAGATGCCGCGCCTGCGGACGAAGCCGCTGCCGTCTCCGCCAACCTGACCATGGGCACCGGCGGTGAGTCCGGCACCTACTACGCCTTCGGCGGCGTGCTCGCCACCTACATCGACGGCAACAGCGATATCAAGGTCAACGTCGTGTCCACCATCGGCACCAAGGCGAACATCGCCGGCCTCGACGACGGTACCTACGACCTCGCCACCGTCCAGTCCGACGTTTCCACCTACGCCTATCAGGGCACCAACTCCTTCGAGGAGACCGGCGCTGTCACCAGCTTCAGCATCCTCGGCGCTCTCTATGCCGAGACCGTGCAGATCGTGACCTGCGACCCCGAGATCAAGTCCATTGACGACCTCAAAGGTAAGCATGTCTCCGTCGGCGAAGGTGGCTCCGGCACCTACTTCAACACCATTGATGTCCTCGCTGCCTACGACATGACCATCGACGACATCGATGCCGTGTACCAGTCCTTCTCCGACTCCGCCGAGTCCCTCAAGGACGGCAAGATCGACGCTGCCTTCATCTGCGCCGGCGCACCCACCACCGCCGTCACCGACCTCTCCGCCAGCAAGCAGGCCTACCTCGTCTCCATCGACGAGGAGCACATGGCGAAGCTGCTCGATGCCTGCCCCTGGTACGCCGCTCTGACCATCCCCGCCGGCACCTACGCGGGCTTCGATGAGGACGCTGCCACCATCACCGTCAAGGCGACGCTGGCCGCCCGCGCCGATCTCGATGAGGACGTTGCCTACGCCATCGTCTCCACCATCTTCGAAAACGCGGATGCCATCACCGAGCTGCACGCCAAGGGCGCTGGGCTCAGCCCCGAGTTTGCCACCGACGGCATCGCCGTTCCCTTCAATGCCGGCGCTGCGAAGTACTTCGCCGAGAAGGGCATTGAGGTCGCTGTGGCCGAATAAGCTCGGAACGCAAAACTGATCCCGAACGAATGATGGGAGTGCCGTCAAATGACGGCACTCCCGATACTGCTGATTTATGGAGGTTGACCGCATGGCAGATTTGAATGAGAACAAAATCAATGCTGCGGCCGAGGATGAACACGCATTTGATCAGTCGGCCGTGGACGAGGTCATGAAGAAATATGACCGCGAATCCAACACCCGTGAGTGGGAGGGCTGGCAGAAGTGGGTCGTGTACAGCATCATGGCGGCCTTTTCCGCGTTCGTGCTGTATGTGACGCTGTTCGCCACCTGGCTCGATCTCGTGCGCTATCCGTCCTTTGTCGGCTGCGTGCTGCTCTGCGGCTACCTGATCTACCCCGCCAAAAAGGGCATCCAGCGCGTCAACCGCATCCCGTGGTACGACTGGCTGCTGATGGTGCTCGGCGCGGGCGCGTTCTTCTACGTCGTCGTGAACGCGCAGGATCTGACTCTGCGCCTCGGTATGTTCCAGCTCTACAACTATGAGTACATCATCGGCATCGTCGGCATCCTGTCGCTGATGGAGCTCTGCCGCCGCGCGGTGGGCGTGCCCATCCTGTGCGTCGCGGGCGTGTTCCTGCTCTACGCCCTCTATTACTACTGGTTTACCAAGGGCTTCGGCCCTGTCAAGGCCATCAACAAGATCACCCTCGGTCTGTTCTTCCAGACCACCGGCATCCTCACGACACCCATTCAGGTCTGTGCGAAGTTCATCGTGGTGTTCATCGTCTTCGGCGCGTTCCTCGAACGCACCGGCATCGCCAACTTCTTCATCGACCTCGCCAACTGCGTGGCGGGCTCGTCCTCCGGCGGTCCCGCGAAGGTCGCGGTCATCTCGTCCGCGCTCTGCGGCATGGTGTCCGGCTCTTCCGTCGGCAACACCGTGACGACCGGCTCGGTCACCATCCCCATGATGAAAAAGACCGGCTACAAGGGCGACTTCGCCGGAGCGGTCGAGGCGGCTGCCTCCACGGGCGGTCAGATCATGCCCCCCATCATGGGTGCGGCGGCCTTCCTCATGGCGGACTACGTCGGCGTTCCCTACTCCAACATCATCGTCCGCGCCATCCTGCCCGCCTTCCTCTACTTCCTCGGCATCTTCATCGGCGTGCATCTCGAGGCGAAAAAGCTCGGACTCAAGGGTCTGAGCCGCGAGGAGCTTCCCATCTTCAAGAAGCTCGTCAAACGCAGCTATCTGCTGCTGCCGCTCATCATTCTGGTCTACCTCGTCGCCTCCGGCAGCCGCACCATGGCCTTCTCCGCTGCCGTCGCCATCGTGTTCACCGTCGTCGCGGCGAACTTTGAGAACAACCCCGTGTTCTCCGGCATCGGCGCGGCGGCGCTGCTCGCGTATCTGTTCATCCCGGGTCTGCCCGTCGTGCTCGGCACGGGGCTGCTTCTCGTCGGCGTTGCGTGCGCGGTCATCTCCATGCTGAAAAAGGATGTGAAGATGACGCCCGCCATCTTCTTCGACGCGCTCGCCAACGGCGGCAAGGGCTCCATCTCCGTGGCGGTCGCCTGCGGCATCGCGGGCATCATCGCGGGCTGCATCACCATGACCGGACTCGCCAGCCAGATCATCACCGCGGTCATGACCATCTCCGGCGGACACCTCATCATCGCCCTGTTCTTCACCATGCTCTGCTGCATCGTGCTCGGCATGGGCGTGCCCACCACCGCGAACTACTGCATCATGGCATCCACCTGCGCGCCCATCCTCATCAAGCTCGGCGTGCCCGCCATGGCGGCGCATTTCTTCGTGTTCTACTTCGGCATCGTGGCGGACATCACGCCGCCCGTGGCGCTCGCCGCCTACGCCGGTGCCGCCATCGCCAAGGCCAACCCCATGAAGACCGGCGTGAACGCGACCAAGCTCGCCATCGCCGCCTTCATCATCCCCTACATCTTCGCGCTCAGCCCCTCGATGCTCTTCATCGACACCAACTTCCTCGAGGTGGCGATCATCGTCATCACCTCCGTCATCGGTATGTTCGGTGTCGCCGTGGCGCTGGAGGGCTTCATGAAGGGCAAGGTCGCGTGGCCGCTGCGTATCCTCATCGCGGCGGGCGGTCTCTGCCTCATCTACCCCGGCATCGTCACCGACATGATCGGTCTCGTGGTCGTGGGCGGCATCTGCCTGTTCCAGACCCTGCGGAACAGGAAAACGCCCGCAGCCGCATAAACTATCCGAAAACCCTCAATCTCCCGAAAGAAAACTTTCGGGAGATTTTTTATATAAATTTTTTCGCAAAAATATTTCAAAAGCCCTTGACATATACTAAGGACTGTGGTAAATTAGCACTCGGAAAGAAAGAGTGCCAGCAGAGAGAAAGCGTGAGTGCCAATGTCGGAACTGAGCGACCGCAAAAAGCGTATACTGACCGCCATCGTGGAGAGCTACATCGCCACGGCGGAGCCTGTCGGCTCCAAGGCGCTGGCGGAGACCATCGGCTGCTCCTCCGCGACCATCCGCAACGAGATGGCGGAGCTCGGCGCGATGGGCTATCTCGAGCAGACCCACACCTCCTCCGGCCGCGTGCCGACCGCGAAGGGCTACCGGCTCTATGTGAACGAGCTCATGCAGCGGCAGAAGCTGACCGAGGAGGAGACCGAGGCGATCCACCGCCGCCTGTCCGACAAGGAGCATCAGCTCGACAAGCTCATGGACGAGGCCAATCAGCTCACGAGCGCTCTGACGCGCTATCCCGCCTACGCCGTGGCGATGGCGGACGCGGTGACCGCCCGCCGCTTCGACTTCCTCTATGTCGACGCGAACACCTTTATTATCGTGCTGCTTCTTTCGGACAACAGCGTCAAAAACAAGCTGGTGCACCTGCCCTTTTCCATGCAGCAGGACATGATGCAGCGCCTCTCGACCCTCTTTAACGCGAACTTCACGGGGCTTTCCGAGGACGAGATCACGGACGAGAAGATTCGCGCCGCGGAACGCGCCTCCGGCGACAGCTACGGGCTGGTGGCGGTGGCGGCGAGCTTCCTCATCGAATGCCTCGCCACAAACCGCGCGGGGCAGCTTCGGGTCGGCGATGCGAGCCATCTGCTTGCGCAGCCGGAGTACCGCGACCCCGACAAGGCGCACGAGCTCATGCGCTTCATCTCGGACGGCGACCGCTTCCTGCGCGATCTGCCCGCGATGCCCGATATGGGCGACGGTCTCCGCGTGACGATCGGACCCGAGAATCTCGCGGAGGAGCTGAAGGATTCGAGCGTCGTCATGGCATCCTACGACGCGGGCGGCGGGATGCGCGGCTACATCGGCGTGGTCGGACCGACGCGCATGGATTATTCCGGCGTGGCGGCGCGGCTGAGCTGCATCGCCGACGGACTGAGCCGTATGCTTGCGGGCAGCGACGTGCCCATGGGACTGAACAACAAACTGGTGATAAAGGACGATAAGAAATGAGTAAGAAACAGCCGGAAGAAGAAAAGATCGAACAGGAAGTCGAGACCGCCGAAGCCGAGGCGAACGAGACCGCCGAAGCACCCGAGCAGACCGAGGCGGAAACGCTGAAGCAGCAGCTCGCCGAGCTCAACGACAAGCATCTGCGTATGCTCGCGGAGTATGACAACTTCCGCCGCCGCAGCAAGACCGAGCGCGAGAACATCTACGCCGATGTCCGCGGCGACACGGTGAAGAAATTCCTGCCCGTGTACGACAATCTGCTCCGCGCTGCCGAGCAGGAGACCGACCCCGAAGCCAAAAAGGGCGCGGAGGCCATCCTCACCCAGTTCAAAACCGTGCTCGAGGGACTGGGCGTGAAAGAGATCGAAGCCGTGGGGAAGAAATTCGACCCCGCGCTGCACGATGCCATTCTGCACATCGACGACGAGAAATACGGCGAGGGCGAGATCGTCCTCGAGCTGACCAAGGGCTTCACGCTCGGCGACAAGGTCATCCGCTTCTCCGCTGTGCAGGTCGCCAACTAACATTGCTTATTAAAAAAATTTAAGGATAAACAGGAGGAACATTATTATGGGTAAAATCATCGGTATCGACCTGGGTACTACCAATAGCTGCGTCGCGGTCATGGAGGGCGGCGAGTCCGTCGTCATCCCCAACGCCGAGGGCGCGCGCACCACGCCGTCCGTCGTGGCCTTTGCCAAGGACGGCGAGCGCATGGTGGGTCAGGTGGCGAAGCGTCAGGCTGTCACCAACCCCGACCGCACCATCTCGTCCATCAAGCGCGAGATGGGCTCCAACTACCGCGTCACCGTGGATGCCAAGAGCTACACCCCGCAGGAAGTCAGCGCCATGGTGCTGCAGAAGCTGAAAAAGGACGCGGAGGCCTACCTCGGCCAGACCGTCACCGAAGCGGTCATCACCGTCCCCGCCTACTTCACCGACTCCCAGCGTCAGGCGACCAAGGATGCCGGCAAGATCGCCGGTCTCGAGGTCAAGCGCATCATCAACGAGCCCACCGCGGCGGCGCTCGCCTACGGTCTCGACAAGGAGACCGACCAGAAGATCATGGTCTACGACCTCGGCGGCGGCACCTTCGACGTGTCCGTGCTGGAGATCGGCGACGGCGTTATCGAAGTTCTGGCGACCGCCGGCAACAACCGCCTCGGCGGCGACGACTTCGACGAGTGCATCACCAAGTGGCTCGTGGACGAGTTCAAAAAGAGCTCCGGCGTGGATCTGTCCGGCGACAAGGTCGCCATGCAGCGTCTGCGTGAGGCGGCGGAAAAGGCCAAGTGCGACCTCTCCGGCGTGACCACCAGCCAGATCAACCTCCCCTATATCACCGCCGATGCCAACGGTCCCAAGCACCTCGATCTCACCCTCACCCGCGCGAAGTTCAACGAGCTGACCGCTCATCTGGTCGAAAAGACCGTCGGCCCCGTGCAGCAGGCGCTGTCCGATGCCGGTCTGTCCGCGGGACAGCTCTCCAAGGTGCTGCTTGTCGGCGGCTCCACCCGCATCCCCGCCGTGCAGGATAAGGTCAAGGCGCTCACCGGTCGCGAGCCCTTCAAGGGCATCAACCCCGACGAGTGCGTCGCCTGCGGCGCGGCCATTCAGGGCGGCGTTCTCGGCGGTGACGTGGAAGGCATCCTGTTGCTCGACGTGACCCCGCTGTCCCTCGGCATCGAGACCCTCGGCGGCGTGTGCACCAAGCTCATTGAGCGCAACACCACCATCCCCACCCGCAAGAGCCAGATCTTCTCCACCGCCGCGGACAACCAGACCAGCGTTGAGGTCAACGTCCTGCAGGGCGAGCGCGAGATGGCGCAGTACAACAAATCCCTCGGCCGCTTCCATCTGGACGGCATCGCTCCGGCGCGCCGCGGCGTGCCCCAGATCGAGGTCACCTTTGACATCGACGCGAACGGCATCGTGAACGTCTCCGCCAAGGATCTCGGCACCGGCAAGGAGCAGCACATCACCATCACCGCCTCCTCCAACCTCTCCAAGGACGAGATCGACAAGGCGGTCAAGGAGGCTGAGCAGTACGCCGCCGAGGATGCCAAGCGCAAGGAGGAAGTGGACGTTCGCAACGCGGGCGACCAGATGGTCTACCAGACCGAAAAGACCCTCTCCGAGATGGGCGACAAGCTCGATGCCAACGACAAGAGCGAGGTCGAGGGCAAGCTCGCCTCTCTGAAATCCGCCCTGTCCGGCTCCGACACCAACGCCATCAAGACCGCGACCGACGAGCTGACCCAGGCCTTCTACAAGATCTCCGAAAAGCTCTATCAGAGCGCCAACCCCGGCGGAGACGCGGGCTTCAACCCCAACGCCGACGCGGGCTTCAACGGCGCTGCCGGTGACAACGGTCAGACCTATTACGACGCGGATTACACCGAAGTCAACAACGACTAACATTCAGCATAAACTGGTTCAGGCTATGGCGGGGTGGCAGCATCCCGCCGGCTTGATTATGAGGTTTGCTTATGGCAGATAAACGAGATTATTATGAAGTTCTGGGGCTGCAAAAAGGAGCCTCGGACGATGAGATAAAAAGAGCATACCGCAAGCTCGCCAAGGAGAATCACCCCGACCTGCACCCCGGCGATAAGGAAGCCGAGGCGCGCTTCAAGGAGGCGAACGAGGCCTACAGCGTCCTGTCCGATGCGGACAAAAAGGCGAAGTATGACCAGTTCGGCTTCGCGGGGGTCGATCCCAACTACGGCGCGGGCGGCGGCTTCAACGGAGACTTCGGCGATCTCGGCGACATCTTCGGCGACATCTTCGGCGGCTTCGGGGACATCTTCGGCGGGGGACGCGGTGCGCGTCAGCCGAACGGTCCGCAGCGCGGCGAGAGCATCCGCGCCCGCATCACGGTCGATTTCAAGGAGGCGGCATTCGGCTGCAAAAAGGAGATCCAGATCCCGCGCACGGAGACCTGCCCCGACTGCAAGGGCACGGGCTGCGCCTCCGGCACGACGGCGGAGGTCTGCCCCGACTGCCACGGCACCGGTACGGTGCGCGTCGCGCAGCGTACGCCCTTCGGCGTGATGCAGTCCTCCACGGTCTGCTCCCGCTGCTCCGGCAAAGGCAAGATCATCCATACGCCCTGCTCCCGCTGCCGCGGAAACGGCACCGTGCGGGTGCAGAAGACGCTGAGCGTCGATATCCCCGCCGGCATCGCCGACGGACAGACCGTCTCCCTGCGCGGACAGGGCAACGCGGGCACGAACGGCGGCTCGGTCGGCGATCTGCTGCTGACCGTCATGGTGCGTCCCGACAAGACCTTCACCCGCGAGGGCAACAGCGTCTATATCTCGGCGGACATAAACTTCGCGCAGGCGGCGCTGGGTGCGAAGGTGCAGGTGCCGACCATCGACGGCGACGTGGAGCTGACGATCCCCGAGGGGACGCAGACCGGCTCCGTGTTCCGGCTGCGCGGGCGCGGCATCCCCAATCTGCGCGGCGGCGCGCGGGGCGACGAGTTCGTGACCGTGAACGTCGTCACGCCGAAGCATCTTTCCGCGGAGCAGCGCGAGCTGATGGAAAAGCTCGCCGCGAGCTTCGGAACAAAGACCGAGAGCGCCAAGCCCTTTGGGAAGAAAAAGAAAAAATAATAACGCAAAGGATGATTCAATATGGCGAAGAAACAATTTAAGGCCGAGTCCAAACGGCTGCTCGACCTGATGATAAACTCCATCTACACCCACAAGGAGATCTTCCTGCGCGAGATCGTCTCCAACGCCTCCGATGCCATCGACAAGCTCTGCTACAAGAGCCTCACCGACGAGGGCGTGGGCATGAGCCGCGAGGACTTCTGCATCCGCATCGACACGGACAAGGACGCGCGTACCATCACCGTCACCGACAACGGCATCGGCATGACCGAGGCGGAGCTGAACGAAAATCTCGGCGTTATCGCCAAGTCCGGCACGCGGCAGTTCCGCGAGGATATGGACAAGGCGGATGACGTTGATCTCGACGTGATCGGCCAGTTCGGCGTGGGCTTCTATTCCGCGTTCATGGTCGCGGACGAGGTCACCGTGCGCACCCGTGCCTACGGCGCGGAACAGGCGTATGAGTGGAAATCCGCCGGTGCCGACGGCTACACCGTCACGCCCTGCGACAAAGAGAGCGTCGGCTCCGAGGTCATCATGCACCTCAAGGCCGACACCGAGGATGAAAAGTATTCCGAGTACCTTGAAAGCTGGAAGCTGAAAGACCTCGTGAAAAAGTATTCCGACTACGTCCGCTGGCCCATCCACATGATGGTCGAGCGCCGCGAGTGGGATGAAAAGGGCGGCGAGGACGGCAAGGGCGCGTACAACACCGTCGTCGAGGATCAGACCGTGAACTCCATGGTGCCGATCTGGCAGCGCGCCAAAGGCGAGGCGACGGACGAGGAGTGCAAGGAGTGGTACAAGGACACCTGGCACGACATGGAGGATCCCGTGGCGGTCATCCGCGTCAACGCCGAGGGTCTGACCAGCTACCGCGCTATGCTCTTTGTCCCCGCGAAAGCCCCCTACGACTTCTACACCCGCGACTTCAAGCCCGGCCTGCAGCTCTATTCCTCGGGCGTGATGATCATGGAAAACTGCGCCGACCTCGTGCCGGAGTATTTCCGCTTCGTGCGCGGCGTGGTGGACTCTCCCGACCTCAGCCTGAACATCTCCCGCGAGATGCTCCAGCATGACCGCCAGCTCAAGCTCATCGCCCAGAACCTTGAAAAGAAGATCAAGGCGGAGCTGAAAAAGCTCATGGACGATAAGCGCGAGGACTACGAAAAGTTCTATGAGGCCTTTGCGCCGCAGCTCAAATACGGCATCGTCGGCGACTACGGAATGCACAAAGAGCTTCTGCAGGACCTGCTGATGTTCTACTCCATGAAGGAGCAGAAGATGGTCTCGCTCGACGAATACGTCAAGGCGATGCCCGAGGGGCAGACGAAGATCTATTCTGCCTGCGCCGAGACCGTCAAGCGCGCCGGCTCCCTGCCGCAGGCGGAGCAGGTCAAGGCGGCGGGCTACGATATGCTGTGCCTGACGGACGAGGTGGACGAGTTCGTGACCGGCATCCTCGGCAAGGTGGACGAGAAGGAATTCTGCAACGTGTCGCACGATGATCTGGGTCTGGAATCCGAGGAGGAAAAGGCGGACACCGAGAAGAAATCCGAGCAGTACAAAGAGCTGCTGGACTTCGTCAAAGAGTCGCTGGGCGGCGCGGTGGAGAGCGTGAAGCTGTCCCACAAGCTCAAGAGCCAGCCCGTGTTCCTGTCCACCGAGGGCGAGGTCACGATCGAGATGGAAAAGTATTTCAACAATCTCCCCGGCGTGCCCGAGGCCAACCGCGTCAAGGCGAAAAAGGTGCTGGAACTGAACGCCGACCACCCCGCCTTTGCCGCGCTCGAAAAGGCGCACAAGCAGGACGAAGCGCGCGCCAAGCGTCTTTCGATGGTGCTGCTCGCGCAGGCGGAGCTGATCGCCGGCATCGAGCTGGACGACCCCGCCGCCTACACCGAGCTCGTCTGCGGGCTGTTCTGATCAACCATATAAAAAGCACGGACACAGGGCCTGATGCCTTGTGTCCGTTTTCCATTTACTTAAATTTTCTTCTCGGGCGGTAGAACTCGAAGATGACCGCGTCGGCGAGGGATTCGCTCGTCCAGTCGTGGCTCGTCCAGAGGACTTTCATCGCGCCCATCGCCTCGCACAGCCGCACCGTCCACGGCTTTTTGCCGACGTGGTAGGCGATGAACTGCGGGCGGGTGAGGAAGTTCGTCAGCAGGTTCGACACGCAGAAGGCCTTGAAAGGGCTCATCTCCGTCGCCAAGTCCTCGCGCTGCGAGGAGAGTTGACCGCGCAGGATGTCCGGCGCGTGCAGGCGGAACCAGCGCACGATCATGGGCTCGAAGCTCTCCACGCAGATCGGGCCGCTGTAGCGGTCGATGAGGTCGAGCGTCTTCTGGCAGAGCAGCTCGTTGCGGCGGCCGCCCTTGAGCTCGATGATGATGGGAGTGCGCCCGTCCACGGCGGCGAACACGTCCGACAGCAGCGGCATATGCTCGTCCGTGCCGGAGAGACCAAGCTCCTGCAGCTCCGCCCAGGTGCGGTCGTCCACATCGGCATCCACGCCGCAGATGCGTTTCAGCGAATCGTCGTGGAACACGACCACCTGCTCGTCCGAGGAAAGCTGCACGTCGAGCTCCATGCCGTAGCCGTTGTCGGCGGCGGCTTTGAACGCGGTCAGCGAGTTTTCCGCGACGGTCTTGTCCGGCTTGTAGAGCCCGCGGTGGGCGAAGTTGCGCCCGTAAAACTGCGCCTTGCTGCGTTTGCGGGCACGCCCCGGGGCGATCAGATACGCCGTCACGCCGAGCCCGACCGCCGCCAGTCCCGCCGCGGGGAGAAGAATTTTCATCGCTTTATTCATCGCTTTGCCCTCCTGTGCGGCAAAATGAGTTTGATTACCATAATAACAGAATTGTACCACTTGTTTCAAAAAATTTCAACTCTGTTACAGTTAGATTACAGTTTGGTTTTTTGACTTTACATCCAAATCTTCTGGGGTATAATTGCTTTACATAATAAAGGTGACATAATCTCTTGCACGATGGGATGAAAGCTATGAAAAAAATCCTTGCGTTTCTGGCGGCGCTGGCGCTGCTGGTGAGCCTGAGCGCCTGCGCGGCGCGTCCGGCTCCCGCCACACCGAGTCCGGCTCCTACCGCCGAGCCGACGGCGGAGCCTGTCCCCGCGCCGACGGCGAATGCGGAGCCGACGGGGGAGAGCGCCTCAGCGGAGTCCGCCGCGAGTACCGGCGAGCTGCCCGGGCTTGCATTTTACGACGGCGAGCTGCCCGAGGACTGGGCGGCGATCTACCGCAGCTTTCTGGAAGATAATTTTGACGTGATCGCGGCGCTGTGGCCGGACGGCATCAGCGGCATCGGCTTTGCCGACCTCGATCTGGACGAGATGCCCGAGATGCTGCTCTTCGATATGGGCGCGTCCGCGGCGATGGGTGTGCAGTTCTTCGATGTGGCGGACGGCGAGGTCGTCTGCGTCTCCTCGGTCAACGAGGCGGCTGCCGCGGCGTTCGGGGACGGGTATTTCTCCCCCGTGTCCGTGTGCGCGCAGCTGTTCGGCGACTTCCGTCTGCTCTTTGACGGCGAGCAGAGCTCCTTCTTCGTGTGCAGTGCCAACGGCACCTCCGAGTCCTCCTGGGAGGAGGTCATCCGCTTCACCGGCGGCGAGGGCGGCGTTCTGAAGCTGCAAAGCGTCTGCCGCTGCGAGATCGAGACCGACACCGAGACCGGCGACATCATCTCCCGCAGCTTCTACAGCGGCGGCGAGAGCTGCGACGAGGAGACCTACGACATCGCGCACGATGCCGTGCAGAACGCCAAAGACCTCTGCTACGAGGCCTACGGCGTGTTCCAGTGGAACGACGCGGAAAACTACGATACCAGTCTGGAGGGGCTGCTCGTCATGCTGGACGATGCGGCGGCGGGCTATCCGCCTTTGCTGGGATAACAGAAGCCGAAAGGGCGGCGTGGGAGCGATCCCGCGCCGCTCGTTTTTGCATTTAAATCTGTTCCTTTTTGGCGCCCCTTGGGGAGCTGTCAGCGGAGCTGACTGAGGGGGTTAACCCCCGCCGGCTTCGCTCCGCTCAGCACCCTCCCCCGAGGGAGGCTTTGGGCTGAAGATGATTTTCAGCAAAAAATCGCGGAGAATGCTTGTAGGATGCGGCTTTATGTTATATAATATAATTTCGGAATAGTATGGGGAGGTAGAAGGTCATGCCGACACAATGGAAATGCACGCCGGAGGACTTGCATCGCATCTATACGGCGAACACGGATGCCTTTTACCGCACGGCGGGACGCGGGCTTGCCGCGCAGATGGACAAGTTCATCGCCGATTGCGCGCTGGGGCTGATGGGCTGTGCGCCGAGTCTCACGCAGGAGCACGCCGACGCGCTCAACGAGCTCTATTCCCGCGGACAGGCGAAGCCCAAATGGCTGCTCTGGGAGCTGACGGGCGAGGCCTGCCAGAAGCGCGAGCTGCTGCCGCCGCTGTTTTTCTGGGCGCTGACGGAAAACGATGCCAAGCGCGGGACGGATGACAGCCGCATATTCGTGCGGATGCTGACGAATATTCTGCTCTACCTCGCGGCGGTGGACGACGAAGTGAGCTTTGAGGAGGCGCGCTTCATCACCGACTGCGCGGACAAGCTCAGCGCCCTGTGCGACGGCGCGGGCGTGAAAAAGGGAAAACCCGGGCTCAACCCCGCCGACTATGTGACGAGCGCGGAGCCCTCCTTTGCGGAGAAGATCAAGCCCTCGGCGCAGACCGCCGGAAGTGCCGCGGCGACCGAGAGCGCGGGCGCGGAGACGGTCGAAAAGCCCGATCTCGACGCGCTGCTCGAGGAGCTGGACAGCCTCATCGGGCTCGAGGAGGTCAAAAAGGACATCAAGTCCATGATGAATCTCGTCAAGGTGCGGAAGCTCCGCGAGGAGAACGGTCTGCCCGTCGCGCCGATGAGTCTGCACATGGTGTTCATGGGCAATCCCGGCACCGGCAAGACCACGGTGGCGCGGCTCATGGGCGGCTTATACGCCGCCATCGGCGCTTTGGAAAAAGGGCAGCTCGTGGAGGTGGACCGCAGCGGTCTCGTCGCGGGCTTCGTGGGGCAGACGGCGCTGAAAACGCAGGAGGTCATCCAATCCGCGCTCGGCGGCGTGCTCTTCATCGACGAGGCCTATTCCCTCTCCGAGGGCGGGGAGAACGACTTCGGCCGCGAGGCGATCGACACCCTGCTCAAGGCGATGGAGGATCACCGCAAGGACCTCGTGGTGATCGTCGCTGGCTACACGGAGCCGATGGAAAAATTCCTGCGCTCCAACCCCGGGCTCGAAAGCCGCTTTAATAAATATATCTGGTTCCCCGATTACAACGGCGAACAGCTCTATCAGATGTTCCTGTCGCAGGTGAGGAAAAACGGCTACACGCTTTCGCCCGAGGCGGACGAATACGCCAAAGAATATTTCGCCGCGGTCTACGAGCAGCGGGACGAAAACTTCGCCAACGGACGCGATGTCCGCAACCGCTTTGAGGATATGATCGTGCGGCAGGCCAACCGCGTGGCGGCGATGGAAGCGCCGGCGAAGGACGATTTAATGCTGCTGACAAAGGCGGATTTTGGGGACGAAGAAACGACGAAAGACAGTTAAATTCTATGGAAGATAAACATCTGGGCGTTTACATCCACATACCCTTCTGCGCGTCGAAGTGCGGCTACTGCGACTTCTATTCCCTCGCGGGCTGCGACCGGCGCATGGGGAAGTATCAGGCGGCGCTGACGAAGCACATCGAGGAATCCAAGACCGTCATGGCACCCTACTATGTGGACTCGGTCTACTTCGGCGGCGGCACGCCGAGCTATTACGGTGCCGAGCGCATCACCGACGCTTTCAACGCGCTCAAGCGTTCCGCCCGCGTGCTCAAAAGCGCGGAGGTCACGGTGGAGGCGAATCCCGACTCCGTGAAGCGGCGGGAGCTCGCTCTGCTGCGGCGCGAGGGTGTCAACCGCATCTCGCTGGGCGTGCAGACCGCCTCGGACGACCTTTTGAAGATCATCGGACGGCGGCACAACTTCACGCAGGTCAAATCGGCGGTGAAGGCGATCCGCTCCGAGGGCTTTTACAACCTCAGCGTCGATCTGATCTACGGGCTGCCCATCCAGACGAAAAACGACTGGGCGGATTCGCTGTCCCGCGTGCTCGACCTGTCGCCGGAGCATATCTCCTGCTACGGGCTCAAGCTGGAGGAGGGCACGCCGATGTACGACAAATACTTCGGCAGCACGGTCATCCCCTCGGACGATGAGCAGGCGGATATGTATTTATTCGCCGTGGAGACTTTGGAGAAATACGGCTACAGGCAGTATGAGATCTCCAACTTCGCCCGCGAGGGCTTTGAGTCGCGGCACAACATGAAATACTGGGATCTGGACGATTATCTCGGCTTCGGGCCCGGGGCGCATTCCTGCATCGGCATGACCCGCTTCAGCTACGCCCGCGATCTCGAGGCCTACATCGAGGCAATGCTCGAGCGGGGCGAGAACATCGTGGACGAGCAGGAGACGCTGAGCGAGCTCGACCGCGCCGCCGAGTATATCATGCTCGGGATGCGCCGCGGCAAGGGCATCGAGCGGGAGGAATACAGCCGCGTCTACCGCAGCGATTTTACGCCCATTGAACAGAAGCTGAAGCAGTTTGAGGAAAGAGGCTGGGTCCGCCGCGTCGGAGAACGCTGGGCCTTCACCCCGTCCGGCTTCCTGCTGTCGAATCCCCTCATCGGGGCGCTGCTGGAGGCGCAGGCGATGTATAAGCTGTCCGCCAACCCCTGGGTCATCACCCCGACGGAGGTGGACGCGGACAAGGTCACGCTGCCCGCGGGCGGCAACCAACATTAAGGAGGAACTTTTATGGCCGGTTCTCATGCGGCGTCGAAAAAAATAAAACACGCCGAAGACACGTCGCCGGAAAGGGATGCGCTGTACGAAAAGCCCGCCAAAAGCGGCGGATTCGTCGCGGGCGTGGCGGTGCTGTGCGTGCTGCTGGTGCTGGTGCTGGCGGCGGGCGGCTTTATGCTGTTCGTGGACAACACCGACCGCATCTTCCCCCATGTGCGCCTGGAGGGCGTGGACGTGGGCGGCATGACGCGGACAGAAGCGGAGCTCACGATGGACCGTCTCGCGCCGGAGGGCTATGCCGGTAAGACCGTGACCGTGGCGCTCCCGATGGAGGAGACGCTCGAGGTCGCGGCGGAGACCGTGGGTCTCGGCGGCAGCCATTCGTCCGCGGTGGAGAGCGCGTATCGCTACGGACGGCAGGGCAATATGCTCGAAAACGCCCTCACCTATGCCGAGAGTCTGTTCGGGCACGGCGTGGACATCCAATGGGAGGGCAAACACCTCGATGAAGCGGCGCTCATGAGCCTCGTGGAGGATGTCACGACCCCGCTCAACGCCCGCCTCAAGACCGCGACCGCCGAGATCGGCGAGGACGAGGTGGCGGTCATCAAGGGTGCCGGTGCGGTGCAGACCGACCCGACGGAGATCTGCCATCTGGTGAAGAATGCCTTTGCCGAGCGCAGCTATGAGCCGGTGAAGTACGAGCCCGCGTTGAACGACGCGGACGCGCTCGATATTCAGGCGCTGCACGACGAGGTCTTCACCGAGCCGCTCAACGCGTCCTATGACAAGGAAAACGACGCGATCGTCGAGGGCGAGGACGGCATCGACTTCGATGTGGACGAGGCCAAGCGTCTGGCGGACGAGACCATCGCCGGCGATGTCATCCATATCCCGCTCGTCCGCACCGCGCCGTCGATCACGGCGGAAATTCTGGAGGAAGCTCTGTTCCGCGACAAGCTCTCCGAAAAATACACGAGCCTGTCCGGCTCCGGCTCGGCGCGTATCAACAACATCCAGCTGGCTGCCGCGGCGATGAACGACACCGTCCTGCTGCCCGGCGAGGAGTTCAGCTACAACGACTGCCTCGGCGAGCGCACCCGCGACAAGGGCTATCAGGAGGCGGGCGCTTATGCCAACGGACAGCACACCACCGCCGTCGGCGGCGGTATCTGCCAGGGTAGCTCCACGCTGTACTACTGCGCCCTCAAGGCCAACCTCGAGATCACCGAACGCTGGGATCACTACTTCGCCGTCAGCTACCTGCCCATGGGTATGGATGCCACGGTGAGCTGGTACAGCCCGAACTTCAAGTTCGTGAACGACCGCGACTACCCCATCAAGATCAAATCCTGGACGGACGGCGGCTATCTCTACGTCGAGATCTGGGGCACGGATGTGGACGGCAGCTACGTCGATATCACCTCCGACGGCTGGGAGGATGCCGAATTCTATTACGCCCAGACCTACCGCAACGTCTACGACGCGGACGGAAACCTCATTTCCAGCGCGCCCGAGGCATCCAGCCGCTACCATAAATACGAAGCAACGGAATAAGGAGATAAACATGGAAAAGTTCTACATTACGACCCCCATCTACTACCCCTCGGACAAGCTCCACATCGGTCACACCTACTGCACCGTCGCCACCGATGCCATCGCCCGCTATAAGCGTCTGCGCGGCTATGAGGTCCTGTTCCTCACCGGCACGGACGAGCACGGGCAGAAGATCGAGGACAAGGCGAAGGCCGCGGGTGTCACGCCCCAGCAGTTCGTGGACGATATCGTGACGGGGCAGGGCGGCATCCTCGACCTGTGGAAGCTCATGAACATCTCCAACGACCGCTTCATCCGCACCACGGACGATTATCACGTCGCCGCCATTCAGAAAATCTTCAAAAAGATGTACGACAACGGCGACATCTACAAGGGCGCGTATAAGGGTATGTACTGCACGCCCTGCGAGAGCTTCTGGACCGAGAGCCAGCTCGTGGACGGCAAGTGCCCCGACTGCGGGCGCGAGGTGCATTACGCGGAGGAGGAGGCGTATTTCTTCCGCCTGTCCAAGTACGCCGACCGCGTGCAGCATCTGCTGGAGGACACCGATTTCCTCGAGCCGCGCAGCCGCGTGCATGAGATGGTGAACAACTTCATCAAGCCCGGTCTGGAGGACCTGTGCGTGTCGCGCACCAGCTTCTCCTGGGGCGTGCCCGTGGACTTCGACCCGGGTCATGTGGTCTATGTGTGGGTGGACGCGCTGTCCAACTACATCACCGCCCTCGGCTACGAGAACGACAAATACGACGAATACGACAAATGGTGGCCGGCGGACGTGCATATCGTCGGCAAGGAGATCGTCCGCTTCCACTCCATCATCTGGCCCGCGATGCTCATGAGCATGGGCGAGCCCCTGCCCAAGAAGGTCTACGGTCACGGCTGGCTGCTGCTCGACGGCGGCAAGATGTCCAAGTCCAAGGGCAACGTCGTCGATCCCTATCAGCTCGCGGAGCGCTACGGCGTGGACGCGCTGCGCTTCTTCCTGCTGCGCTCCTTCCCCTTCGGCTCGGACGGCAACTTCTCCAATGAGCTGCTTATCTCCACCATCAACACCGACCTCGCCAATGACCTCGGCAACATCGTCTCCCGCACGACGGCGATGGTGCAGAAGTATTTCGGCGGCACGCTGCCCGAGCAGCAGCTCGCCGATGATGCCGCGGACGCGGAGCTGATCGCCATGGCGAGCGCCCTACGCGATAAGGTCGGCGCGGAGATGGATAAGTTCCAGCCGCAGAACGCCATCGCGGAGATTTTCAAGGTGCTGTCCCGCGCCAACAAATATATCGACGAGAACGCCCCCTGGGTGCTGGCGAAGGACGAGGCGAACAAGCCGCGTCTGGCGAAGGTTTTGTATAACCTGCTCGAGACCGTCCGCATCTGCGCGGGTCTGCTCACGCCCATCATGCCCGACACCTGCGCCGAGATCGAAAAGCGCGTGGGTGCGCCGAAGGCGGACTGGGAGAAGCTCGGCGTGTTCGGTGTGCTTCCCGCGACCGTGACCGTCGCCGTGGGCGCGGCGCTGTTCCCGCGTATCGACATGGACAAGGAGCTGGAGGAGCTGGAGGCGATGCGTCTGGCGGCGATGGAGCCCGCCGAGCCCGCCGTGGAGCTCGAGCCCTACGCGACGGAGAATGTGGACTTCGACACTTTCTGCAAGTCCGACTTCCGCGCCGTGAAGATCAAGACCTGCGAGGCGGTCAAAAAGAGCGACAAGCTCCTGCGCTTCACGCTCGACGACGGCTCCGGCACCGACCGCACCATCCTCTCCGGCATCCACAAATATTACGAGCCGGAACAGCTCGTCGGCAAGACCGCCGTCGCCATCCTCAACCTGCCCCCGCGCAAGATGATGGGCATTGAGAGCTGCGGCATGCTGATTTCCGCCGTCCACAAGGAAAACGGCGAAGAAAAGCTGCATTTGCTGCTGGTGGATGATGCGATCCCCGCGGGAGCCAAAATGTGCTGAAAAAAGCCTCCCCTGTGTAAGGGGAGGTGGCTGAGCGCAGCGAAGCCGGAGGGATTGTCGGCTTCTGGCGTGGTGCATGGAACAATCCCCCAGTCAGCTTCGCTGACAGCCCCCTTTACACAAGGGGGCCATGGGCTTTGCAGAATCCAAAGCCTCCCTTGTGTAAAGGGAGGTGGCTGAGCGCAGCGAGGTCGGAGGGATTGTCATTCATGGAACGCAAACACAATAAACTGTATGTCTCTGCGGCGAAAGAACTCCGTAAAAATATGACCCGCGAGGAACGGCATTTGTGGTATGATTTTCTGCGCGACTACCCTGTGCGCTTTCTCCGCCAAAAGATCTTGGGACGCTATATAGCAGACTTTTACTGTGCATCTGCCAAGCTTGTGATAGAATTGGACGGCTCCCAGCATTTTGAGCAGGACGGGATGGCATACGACGAACAGCGAGACAAATATTTGCAGACTTTCGGATTAACCGTTGTGCGAATTGCGAACAATGAAGTCAATTCAAATTTTGCGGGAGTTTGCGAGTATATAGATTTACTTGTAAAACAATCCCTCAGTCAGCTTCGCTGACAGCTCCCTTTACACAAGGGAGCCATGAGCTTTGCAGAATCCAAAGCCTCCCTTGTGCAAAGGGAGGTGGCTGAGCGCAGCGAAGCCGGAGGGATTGTATAAAAAACGGAGGCGTTGATGCCTCCGTTTTTTCATTTCTTTTTCGGATACGGTGTCGGGACATCCGTGCGCCCGAGCAAATAATCCACGCTCACGCTGTACAGATCGGCGAGCTGATGCAGCGCCGTGACCGGCACGTTAAGCCGTCCGAGCTCATAATCGGAATAGGTGGTCTGGTGAACGCCCAGATAATCCGCCAGCTCCTTCTGCTTCAAGTCGCGATCTTCCCGCAGCTCCCGTATACGCATATTCCACATAATATCACCCGTTAATATTATGCTTTAAGGGAATATTCCTTATTGCATTTTAAGGGGTATTCCCTTATAATTTAGCAAAAAGGAGATGAGACACCATGCAGGATTATCAAAAACTGTATCTGCTGATGTTCAATGCCGCCACGGATGCCATTGAGTTGTTGGATATGGATTGCGCCCCGACAGCCCGCGAGATTCTGATTACCGCACAGAAAACGGCGGAGGAGATTTATATATGCGGAAAAATGGAGGAGTGTGTGCGGGAAAAGCGAGAATGACAATCCCCCAGTCAGCTTTGCTGACAGCCCCCTTTACACAAGGGGGCCATGGGCTATGCAGAATCCAAAGCCTCCCCTGTGTAAGGGGAGGTGGCTGAGCGCAGCGAAGCCGGAGGGATTGTCACTTCTATTGCAGTGCACGGAACAATCCCCCAGTCTCGTCAGATGAAAGCTGCTCTATTCTGCTTCCGCCTTAGGGCGAAAGCTCCATATCCGCAGCTTCCCTCTTCCTCTCCAAATCGCAACCACTTTGTTGGGTTGCGATTTGGGTAACGCGGTCTGTCCAGCCCCCTTTACACAAGGGGGCCAATAAGGTAGCATAGTTTTGCAAAATCTCCCATAGTCTTTAGCAAAAAGACGGTGGGAGGTTTTTTTATGCCCTATGAGGGGAGAAACAACGAGGCGAAGCCGGCGAAAAGCCATGCGCTGACGCTGACGGAGCGGGAACGGATGGAGCTGAGCGGGGTGGAGGAGGTCGTGAGCTTCGATGACGGACAGATCACCATCGCCACGGTGAAGGGCGAGCTCTGCGTGCGGGGCGAGGGACTGCGTGTGGAAAAGCTCGACAAGATCTCGGGGCAGATGTGGCTCACGGGGACGGTGGATGAGCTGATCTACACCCGCACGGTCGAGGGCGGCTTCTGGTCGAGGCTGTTTCGCTGATGGCGCTGGCGGTATCGGATCAGCTCCGGCAGCTCGCACTCTTTGCGGCGCTCGGCATCGGCTTCGGGGCGCTGTATGATCTTGCGTGGCTGCTGCGGCGGAGCGTACGCGGGGCGGGGCTGTGGGATGCGCTGTATGTGCTGACGGCGGCGCTGGTGCTGTTTTCGCTGAGCCTGCAGACGGCGGAGGGCTCGTGGCGGCTGTATATGCCGCTCGGTGCCCTGGGCGGACTGCTGCTCTGGCGCGTCACGGTGTCGCGCCCTGCGCGTCGCGGCTTGGACAAAGCGTGGAGCAAAGCGTCAGAGATGCTGCGGCGGCGGACGGAGCCGCTCGTAAAACGGGGAAGGGCGGCGGCAAAAAAGCTCTTTTCTTCTGCGCGGTTTTGGGTTACAATGAGAAAAGAACATCGCCGCGGGCGGGGGAGGAGGCAGACGGAGTATGAGATTGCGCAAGGCCGGTGTACCGGTGCTGATCGTCATCGCGGCGCTCATCGTCTATGCCTGCGTCAGCCTCGTGAGCATGAAGGGCAAGCTCGCAGAGGCCGTCCGCACCGAGCAGCGGCTTCGGCAGGAGGTCACGGAGCTTGAAAAGCGCAACGCGGAGCTGCAATACGCCGTGGAGCACGCCGATGATCCCGATGTGATTGCGGGCGTGGCGCGGGATAAGCTCGATTTTGCAATGCCGGATGAGCGTGTTTTTGTCGATCCTGACGGAAATTGAAAAAAGGCACGGCTGCTTTTGTCAAAATTGCGGCCGTGTTTTTGTTTACTTTTTTGTGTATAATTTCACTATTTTTACTTTGAATTGAGTTGACTTTGTTTGGGCAAATCGTTATACTGTAATTAGTCGGCTAATATAGTCGCCAATCCACCTGGAGGATAAGAAAACGTGGAAGACAAAGACCTGCTGAACCTGTTCACGGATATGGTGCGGGCGCATACGGCGTATATGGACCGCCAGCTCGCCTCGCTCCAGCTCTCCAACGGACAGGGTGGCGTGATCTCCGTTCTCGGGCGCAACGGCCCGATGACCCAGAACGAACTGGCGCGTTTTCGCCAGGTGACCCCCGCGACCATCAGCATCATGCTCGACCGCATGGAGCGCGACGGACTTGTGACCCGCGACAGCGTTTCCGGCGGCGGCCGTGCCAATCTCGTTCAGCTCACCGAAGAAGGCCAGCGCGTCTTCTCCCTGCTCGATGCCTTCATGGAGGGCGAGCCCCGCGTGGTATTCGAGGGCCTCGATCAGGAGGAGAAAAACGCCGCGGCGAATCTATTCCGTAAACTCACGGACAACGTCACGAAAGTGGCGGTCGTGCGTTAAATACATCAACAAATTATTTAATTTTTTTAGGAGGAATTATTATGGGACAACCTATGGCTGATTACGTCAAGCTGCCTGAGCTTGAGGAGTATTCCAAGTGGTTCAAGGACTTCGCGGACCTCTACCGTGAGGACGGCATCCTCCAGGTCACCTGGAAGACGCTCGATATGCCCATGCACCACAGCGGCATGGCGCACCGCGCCGTCGGCCAGCTCGCCCGCATCCTGGGCTCTGACTGGAAAAACGAGATCATCATCTTCACCCACCTGGGCGACAACTGGATGATCGAGTCCGACCCCAACGGCTGGGAAACCTACTCCGAGCTGCCCACCCAGCGCTTCCAGCATCAGTACTTCGACGATACCAACCTGTTCAAGAACATGGCTTTCGATATCGACGTTCCCACCATCGGTGCCATCCCCGGCTCCGGCTTCCACTGGGACTCCGCTCTGCTGGCTGATATCACCATCGCCACTGAAGACACCGTTATGGAAGTTCCCCACGGCCAGGGCGGCCTCGTCCCCGGCGACGGCATGGGCGGCCTCTGCCAGTTCTACATGGGTGCCAAGCGCGGCAACTACTACCTCTCCACCACCCGTCAGATGACCGCGAAGGAAATGCTCGACTTCGGCTTCATCTCCGAGGTCGTGCCCAAGGGTCAGGCTGTTGCCCGTGCGTGGGAGATCGCCCGTATGTGGAAGAAGATGGCTTACGAGAACCGCTGCATCATGGCGAACATCATGAAGCGCCCTGTCCGCAAGTGGCTCATGGAGGACTTCAAGCTGCACACCGTCTCCGAGCAGTACGGCTCCCTGCTCCGCATCGCCGCCGGCACTCTGGGCGACGAGAACTCCGAGCAGCAGGACGAGAAGTACATCTCCCGCGTCAACGACTGGCGTTATGCCACCACCGATATGCAGGCTCCCCAGACCGCTGAGAGCTGGACTCAGATGCCCAAGAAGGCCGCTGAGTGGTTCAAGAAGGTCGAGGCCGGCGAAGTCGAGAATCCCTTCAAGTACAACGACACCCCGGGTTACTTCAAGCCCTATCGTCCCGAGCCCAAGAAATAATTTCATATAGCGACCGGAGAGGGTATATGCCCTCTCCGGAAACCATAAATCAAAAATTCTAAAAGGAGATTTGAGTTATGCCCAAAGTATACACCGGTGATTACACCAAAATGTTTGACATCAGCGGCAAGAAGGCCGTCATCGTCGGCGGTGCCGGCGGCTTCGGCGAGAAGATCGCGGAAGGCTACGCTGCCAACGGCTGCTCCGTCATCATTTCCTCCCGCAAGGAAGAGGCCCTGAAGGCTGCTGTGGAAAAGATTAAGGCCGTCGCCGCCCCCGGCGTCAAGGTCTGCTACTACGCCTGCGATGCGACCGATGAGGAAGCCATGATCGCGTTCCGCGACTTCGCCGTCAGCGAAGAGGGCCTCGGCGGCTGCGACATCCTCGTCAATGCGCAGGGCTACAACAAGAAGATGTGGTCCTGGGAAATCGACACCAAGGTCTGGAAGGCCATGCTCGACACCAACGTCACCTCCATGATGTACTCCTGCAAGTACTTCGGCAACTGGATGAAGGAGCACAACCTCGACGGCGAGGAGCCTGTCGATCCCGCGACCTTCGAGGCCGGCAAAGCCACTCCCGTCAGCGGCTACGGCAAGATCATCAACTTCGGCTCCGTCCGCAGCGTCGTCGCTGTCCGCAACGGCGGCAACGGCAACGTCCCCTACAACACCACCAAGGGTGCTGTCGAGATGCTGACCAAGGCCTTCGCTTCCGACCTGCGTCCCAACATCCAGGTCAACTCCATCGGCCCCACCATCACCTACACCCCGATGATGGTCGGCCTGCTGCCTCCCGATGAGGCTACCCGCAACGGCATCGCGGCTGCTCTGCCCGCCATGCGTATCGGCTACGAGATCGACGTTGTCGGCCCCGCCATCTTCCTGGCGTCCGCCGCTTCCGACATGGTCACCGGCACCACCATCTTCCCCGATGGCGGTCTGGTCTGCACCGGCTGATTTTTCATAATTTCGTCAGTGGCCCCGTGGCTTCGGCTTCGGGGTCACTTGTCCGATTTTCGATGAAAGGATTTTTTGCATGAAGATCGAAGATATCAAGACTATTGCCATGTACGGCGCGGGCACCATCGGCGGCGGCTTCGCGGCTTACTTCGCCCTCAAGGGTCTGAACGTCAATGTTTATGTCCGCTCCGAAGGCTCCATCGAGCGTGCCAAGCCCAAGGTACAGATGGCCATCGACACCTATGTGAAGTACGGTCTGGTCGCCTCTGCCGACGAGATCTGGAACAAGATCAAATGGTGCACCGATCCCGCCGAGGCTTTCACGGGCGTGTATTTCGTGCAGGAAAACGGCGCGGAGAACGTCGAGCAGAAGCATGAGATGGTCGCGGTCATGGAGAAGTATCTCCCCGCCGATGCCATCATCGCCTCCTCCTCCTCCGGCACTCCCTGCACCCTGATCGCCGAGGGCGCGCAGCACCCCGAGCGCATCATCGTGGCGCATCCCTTCAACCCCGCGTATCTGCTGCCCCTCATCGAGATCTGCGGCGGCGACAAGACCTCCAAGGAAGTCATTGAGCAGGCTTGCGAATTCTATAAGAAATTTGACAAGGCTCCCGTCGTCCTCAACAAGGAGAAGAACGGCTTCATCGCCAACCGCCTCATGCACGCCCTGTGGCGTGAGGAGATCGCCCTCGTCACCGAAGGCGTCTGCACCATGGCCGACTGCGACGACGCCTGGACCTTCGGCCCCGGCATCCGTCTGGCTGCCTTCGGCCCCTCCATGCACTATGAGCTGGGCGGCGGCGATCTCGGCATCAAGGGCTGCGGCATCAAGTTCGGTGCCATGACCAATGCCGTCTTTGCTGACATTTCCGCCATGAAGGAAGTTCCCGCCGAGTGGCCCGACATCACCGGCGAGCAGATCGTGGATGTCATGGCGCACTATCCGCAGCCCATCGGCAACGAGAAGGCGCAGATCGCCGACTTCCGCGACAACGTCATCATCAACGTTCTGAAGATGCACGAAAGAATGTAACAAGGAGAAAACAATGGCTAAAACTATCATTACTGCCGCTATGACCGGCGCTGTGACCCCCAAGGGTTACAACATCCCCGAGAAGCCCGAAGACATCGCCGCTCAGGTCTATGAGTGCTGGAAGCTCGGTGCCTCCGTCTGCCACCTGCACATGCGTGACGACGACGGCATGGGCGTGATGGACCCCGTGAAGTTCTTTGAGACCATCAAGGCCATCCGCTCCTACAAGGACTGCGACATCATCGTCAACTGCACCTCCTCCGGCGATAACCGCGTCTCCGACGACTCCCCCTACGGCAACGCCATGCGTATGCTGCACCACAAGAACGTCCCCGGCATCGAGATGGGCACCTTTGATGCCTCCTCCTTCAACTGGGGCGTGCCCGGCGGCGTGTTCCACAACAGCCCCTCCATGCTGATGCAGCTCGGCACCCTTTACCAGCAGGTCGGCATCAAGCCCGAGTTCGAGGTCTTTGACTTCGGCGCTCTGCGTGCTATCGGCGCGTACTGGAAGCAGGGCTATGTGAAAGAGCCTCTGCACTTCCAGTTCTGCCTCGGTGTCATGGGCGGCATGGATGCCACTCCCGAGGCGCTGCAGATCCTCCTCACCGAGATGCACAACCTGCAGGCCAACGGCCAGCTCCCCAAGGAGATCACCTGGTCTGCCTTCGGCATCGGCAAGGGTCACCTGCCCGTCATGTTCGCTGCCATCGCCAACGGCGGCGGCGTGCGTGTCGGCATGGAAGACAATGTCGTCTACGGCAAGGACAAGGACGGCAACAAGATCATGGCGACCAACATGATGCTCGTTGAGCGCGCTGCCAACGCCATCCGCGCCTTCGGCAACGAGCCCGCGACTCCCGCGGAAGCCCGCAAGATGCTCTCTCTGCCCGAGCTCGACATCGACGCTGTCATCGCCAAGCTCGATGCCATCAAGGTCGAAGACCTCGAGGCTTTCAAGCAGGCCGTCAAAGACGAATTCGGCGGACCGTACTTTGCCGCGAAAGGCATGGGCGGGAAATAATCCCTACCGTACAACAAAAAGGACAGGAATCATTTCCTGTCCTTTTTCTTGTAAATGGGGCGGCGCGTCTTTTCGTGTGATACTTCCCCGCGCCCGTTTGCCGTACACACGGTACTGTCTGCACGGGCGCGGGATCGTCTCACGGCAAAATCCTGCGCCGCGGCGTAGATGAGGGGGGCGCGGACTTAGCGCGAGCGTTCCGCCTCGGTGATCGTGTCTGCATCCTTTTCGGAATGATGGTAGACGTATTGTTGAGCGCCTGCCTCAAAGAAGAAGGAATCGGTGATATGCCCGTCCTTGATGGGGCGGCAATTCACAATGTCCGCTTCGACACAGCCGAGGGTGCGGCAGATGTTGTGCATGATTTGGCTGTGAGAATCGTGGACGTAAGAGGCATCGAACTGACGCAGTTCATCGAGAGAATCGAATTCGTGGATGACATCGGGGGGATATTCCCGAATGGCCATGGGCGGCAGAGCCCTGAGATTGTCGGCCAACAGATCCTCCCACAGACAGGCATCGTAGTCGCCGAGCGCCCGATGTTCATTCATCAAAGGGATGAAATCTCCGGAAAAAGCGCTGTCCCAGAACACATGACCGAGCATGATGCAGCCGTCCTGACCGCTCTTTCGTATGCCGCCGATGTTGCCCTCGCTGTCGGGGAGCATATACCACTCGTTGGTCTTGTCGGTGACATGGATGGCGGCGTAATAGGACTGATAGACATATTCCTCAAAGACGTTTTCGCTGAAATAATCGTCCGAGGAGCAGATATAGCTGTGGCCGATATAGCGCTGCGCGCAGAGAAGGGATTCAATGTTGTTTTTGACATTATACAGAGGGTTGACGACGAGCTTGACCTTGTATTTGTCCTCCAAATAGGAAAACATCTCTTTCTTGTAGCCGAGTACCAGAACGATCTCGTCGATGCCCGCCTCCCGGAGCTGTCGGATCTGACGCTCGATCAAAACTTCGTTTTTCACGGTGAGCAGTCCCTTGGGCTTTTCCAGCGACAGCGGCACAAAACGGGAGGACATACCGGCGGCCAGGATGACGGCGCTGCGCACCTTGTACGGAGCCAAAGCCTCCAGACCGCGCTCGGTGATGCCGCCGTCATCCACCTTTCCCGCCGCGGCAAAGGCGCGCATCGCATCGGAGATGAAATCGGCGGACAGCCCCGTTCGCGCCGAGAGGGCGTGGTTGGAAGCAAGACCGTCCTTTTGAATGGAATATAAGAGCATAAATTCGTTTTTTGTCACGGAAAACGCCTCGCCTTTACAGAGTTCGTTGTTTTCCATTATACCGCAAAAACGAACGGAGTCAATTTTTTCCGCGCTTATGGAAGCATCCCTGCCCATGTCGGGCAGGGATGTGTTTTTATCCGCGTCGTAAGTTCGACGAGATTTTTCCCAAGGCCTCGGCGGCCTCCATGCTCAGGCGGCTTCGCCGGGCGAGGTCGCTCAGACTGAGCATCCCCACGAGCTTTCCGTCCTCCAGCACCGGCAGCCGCCGGATCTGCTGCTCCGCCATGAGGGATGCGGCGTGCTGCACATCGTCGTCTTTGGTACAGCTTTGGATGCCGCGGCTCATCACCTCGCGCACCTTGGTGTCGTCCGCGTCCATATCCGCCGCCACGCAGCGCGTCACGATGTCGCGGTCGGTCACGATGCCGCGCAGCCGGCCCGTGTCGTCGCAGACGGGCAGCGAGCCCAGATTGCAGCGTGACATCAGCCGCGCCGCCGCGCTCACCGGCTCCATCTGCGAGATATACACCACGCGCTCGCTCATGATGTCTCCGATTTTCATGTCTTTCCTCCCATGCTATATTCTATAAGGTATATCACTCGGCACTCTCCACGCAGCCGGCGAAGATCGGCCCCGCCACCGCGGCAAAACGCTCCACGGCTTCGAGAGCCTCCGTGAGGCTGTTGCCGCAGGTGCCGACCTCGAGGATCATGGAGCCGGTCGTCAGCTGCTGGTTGTAGCGCCAGCCGGACAGATCGATCGGCCGCATCAGCGAGGGATACGCCAAGTCGG
>JAZUEL010000060.1:0-11371 GCA_045640125.1 Oscillospiraceae bacterium | reverse complement strand
AATTGAATAAAAAGGAGACCGGTTTTCCGATCTCCTTTTCGTTTGTTCATTTTTACAGACTTCCCAAGTAGCTCTCCAAGATGATGGAGGCGGCGACGGCATCCACGTTCTGCCGGTGTTTTTTCTCCTTTTTTCCGGCGGGGTGGAGGATGTTGTGCGCCTCGATGGAGCTGCGCCGCTCGTCCCAGAGGACGACCTCCGGCGCGCCCGCCTGTTCCAGCAGGGCTTTGAGCGCGCGGGACTTCTCCGCCCGCGGCCCCTCCGAGCCGTCCATGTTGCGCGGCAGACCGAGCACGAGTCGCCCGACCCCACGGGCTTTGGCTTCCTCGGCGATCTTCGGCGCCAGCACCTCGGCGTTCCATTCGTGTATGACCCATGCCTCGCCGGCAAGGGTGCCCGTGAGGTCGGAAACGCAGAGCCCCGTGCGGGCTTCGCCGTAATCAATAGCAAGGATTCTCATATTGAATGACCTCCTACGGATGACGCACAAAACGCTGCGTTTTCGCAACATCTTGTGATAGTAAAACAGAGCATAACACAAGCGGCGCGAAAAAGCCAGAAAAACATTGAAATCATTGAAAAAACTTGCAAAAATCTATTGATTTTCCCCGCGGGGTATGGTAACATACCTTTTACCTGCCGTCCGGACGGGTCAACTCGTTATGGCCGGAACAGGGAGGCAATTTAACAAGGAGGTGCCGAAAAACATGGCAGCTGACGCAAGAATCAAAGTCACGCTTCGCTGCAGCGAGTGCAAGCAGAGGAACTACAACACGTTCAAGAACAAGAAGAACACCACGGATAAGCTTGAGCTGAACAAGTACTGCCCCTTCTGCCGCAAGCATACGAAGCATCAGGAAACGAAGTAAGGAGGCAAGGAAAATGGCAGACGAGAAGAAGAAAGCCGCCCCTGCCCCCGCCGCGAAAGTCGCAGTCAAAAAGACCAACGAAAAGCTCGGTTTCTTCGCCCGCGTGAAGAAATGGTTCCGCGAGATGAAAAGCGAGCTGAAAAAGGTCGTCTGGCCCACCGGCAAGCAGACCGCCAACAACACCCTCGTGGCCGTTGTGGTGATGCTGGTCTCGGCCGTAGTCCTCTGGGGCTTCGACAGCGCCGCGCAGGCCGCTGTTCGCGCTCTGATCGACATATTCGCATAAGATGGCAGATGCAGCGAAATGGTATGTGGTCCACACATACTCCGGATATGAAAACACTGTCTCCGCGTCGATTTTGAAATCGGCGGAAAACCGGAACATGACCGACCTCATCTTCGAGGTCCGCATTCCGACGGAGACCGTCACCGAACACACCGACAAGGGTGACAAGGAGATCGAACGCAAGATCTTCCCCGGCTATGTGCTGGTCAAGATGATCATGACGGACGAGTCCTGGCACCTTGTGCGCAATGCCCGCGGCTCCACCGGCTTTGTGTCCATGGACGGCAAGCCCGTTCCTCTGACCGAGCAGGAGGTCATCGACATGGGCGTTGAGCACCATGAGATCATCATGGATTACGGCATCGGCGACACCGTCAAGGTCACGGACGGTCCTCTCGACGGCTTCTTCGGCACGGTCGAGGAGCTCGAGCCCGAGAAAGACCGCGTGCGTGTGGTGGTGTCCATGTTCGGTCGCGAAACGCCGGTGGATCTGGAACTCGACCAGGTCGAGCCGGTCAAGGAAGACTGATTTTTTATCACCCTCTTTTCAGAGGAATTTGAGGAGAAATTAAAATGTCACAGAAAGTAGTTGGATACGTTAAATTCCAGGTGCCCGCCGGCAAAGCGACTCCGGCGCCCCCTGTCGGCCCCGCTCTCGGCCAGTACGGCATTAATATCGGCCAGTTCACCAAGGACTTCAACGAGCGCACCAAGGGCGATATGGGTCTCATGATCCCCGTGGTCATCACGGTCTATGCCGACCGCAGCTTCACCTTCATCACCAAGACCCCCCCTGCCGCTCTGCTCATCAAGAAGGCCTGCGGCATCGACAAGGCCTCCGGTGTTCCCCAGCGCGACAAAGTCGCCACCATCTCCAAGGAAGACGTTCGCAAGATCGCCGAGACCAAGATGCGTGACCTCAACTGCTCGGATATCGAGTCCGCTATGAGCATGATCGCCGGCACCTGCCGGTCCATGGGCGTCGTCGTCGGCGACTGATCGCCCGCCTGTGTGGGAGGAAAACTTCCGCTAACCACATTTTTTGGAGGAATTTTGAATGTTCAGAGGTAAAAATTATAAAGAGAGCGCCAAGCTCATTGAGAAAAATACTGCGTACGACCCCCAGGAAGCCTTTGAGCTGGTCTGCAAGGCCAGCAAGGCGAAGTTCGACGAGACCGTTGAGCTGCACGTGAAGCTCGGTGTTGACGGCCGTCACGCCGATCAGCAGGTCCGCGGCGCTATCGTTCTGCCCCACGGCACCGGCAAGACCCGCACCGTGCTTGTGTTCTGCAAGCCCGAGCGCGAGGAGGAAGCCAAGGCGGCGGGTGCCGACTATGCCGGCGGCCAGGAGCTGGTGCAGAAGATCCAGGGCGAGAACTGGTTCGACTTCGACGTTGTCATCGCCACCCCCGATATGATGGGTGTCGTGGGTCGTCTGGGTAAAGTCCTCGGTCCCAAGGGCCTGATGCCCTCCCCCAAGGCCGGCACCGTGACCCCCAACCTGCAGCAGGCTATCGCTGAGGTCAAGGCCGGTAAGATCGAGTACCGTCTCGACAAGTCCAACATCATCCACTGCCCCATCGGCAAGGTCAGCTTCGGCGGCGAGAAGCTCCGCGAGAACTATGAAGCTCTCATCGGTGCCATCGTCAAGGCCAAGCCCGCCACTGCCAAGGGTCAGTATATCCGCAGCTGCGTCACCGCCTCCACCATGGGCCCCGGCGTTAAGGTCAACGCCAACAAGGGTCTCTGATCCATAAGCGGCGAACCGCATTTCAGGCAGCGCCCGATATGGGCGCTGCCTGAAATTATTTTCCAATTGACGAAAAAACGGCGGCATAGTAAAATGCCGTTGGTTCATACGTTCTTTGCAAACGGGCGGGTATGCACCCGCGCGGTTTTTCCCGGGAAAGGAGCTTTCTATGCAGAGCGCAACGGCCGAGCGTTTGCCGGCCACTCCGGCGGCGGCGAAGCCCCGCTGGTATCGGGCGGACAATATCCGCTTCATCCTCTTGTTCAATGTCATTTGCGAGCACATGCTGACCCAGACGGGCTGCACCGTCAACGGCATCATGGAGCTGGTCGTGGTCTGGTCGCGCATGATCACCATGCCCGCCTTCTGCTTCCTGTCCGGCTACTTCTCCAAAAAGACGGACAAGTGCTATCAGACGGCGATCGCGGAATTTCTCATTCCCTATCTCATCTTCAACGGCCTGTTCGTTCTGATCTTCGGCTCGGGCGTTCCGAATTTCTTCACGCCGACCTTCCTGTACTGGTATATGCTGTGCATGTTCTTCTGGAAGATCTTCCTCAAGGCGCTGACGAAGATCCGCTATATCGTCCCGATCTCCTTTGCCGTGGCGCTGCTCGTGGGCATCTACGGCGACGTGGGCGAGTTCCTCTCCCTCAGCCGCACGCTGGTATTCCTGCCCTACATCCTTGTCGGCTACTACATGAGCCGCGAGCAGGTGGCAAAGCTCGAAAAGCTGCCGAAACTGCCCGTGCTGTTGGTGACGCTTGTCGTCATGGGCTTCTGGGGCTGGCTCAACCTCCGCTATGCCGACGGCAGCGGCTCCACGGGGCTGCTGGAGGCCTTCAGCATCGGCGGTGGGCGTGAGCGCGAGGTGCTTGTGCCGCACGGCTTCGACATCGACTTCTACTACAACTGGGCACCCTACGGTGAGTCCGGCTTCTGGGGCGCGGATGCTTTGGCGCAGAGCGCGCTGTGGAAGGCGATCCTCATGCGTGCGGCGGGCTATGTCGTGTCCGGCGTTCTGATCGTGGCGCTGTTCTGCCTCGTGCCGGACAAGGAGATCCCGCTCGTGACCGGCGGCGGACGACGCACCATGCCCCCCTACCTGCTGCACGCCTATATCATCCTTTATGTCCGGTATCTGCTGGACTTCGTGCCCGCGCTCGATCAGTGGTACATCATGCTGCCGGCGAGCATCGTCATGGGTGTGTTCCTCATGTGGCTGCTGGGGCTGCCCGCGATCAACGATCTCTACGGCGATTTCGTCAAATTCATCAAGAAAGTGTTTTTCAAGCCGGAAACGGCATGATCGTTTATACTCATCCTAAACGGAGGGCATTTTGCCCTCCGTTTTTGCTGTTCAAAAATTTAAGTTTTTGTAAACTTTTCTGTGTGCAGCGGGCGGGCGATTGTTTTCAAAATTTATAGATGTTATTATACAATAGTGGAAATTTGTGCTATAATATAGTTCTGCATACACAGGAGGACACTATGACTTTGGATTCCGGATTCTTTCAAAAACCCGCCGTCCGCGCCTACTTCAAACGCCTCGGGCTCATGGCTGCGCCGGTGTTTCTGCTGGTTTACACCACGGTCTTTATCGGGCCGCTGGATATCGTCAATGCTAACCAGCAATATCTGACCTTTCCGGCGGCGGACTTGTTCTGGCCGCTGCTCGGCATCACGCTGGGCGTGACGATCGCCGCCTCGGTGCTGCTGGCTTTCACGCGCGGCAGGCTTTACGGCGTTCTGCTCGGCATCATGACGGCGCTGGCGCTCATGGTCTATTTGCAGGGCGCGATCCTCGACGGCAAAATGGCGAGCCTCGACGGCTCCGATTTCCGCTGGCAGGATGACCCGACCGCCGCGTGGAACAACCTCGCTGTGTGGCTGACTGCCGTGGTCGTGATGGCGGTGCTTGGCTTCCTCTTTGCGGATAAAGCCGGCTTCGTGGCGCTGATCCTCTGCGGCGCGCTGTTTCTGGGGCAGACCGTGGCGCTCGTCACCACCTGGGTGCCGCGGGACAAGGACGCGATCAACTGGCAGCTCTCCGGCGACGACGAATTCGTGGTCTCCGAAAACGAGAATATCATCGTCATCACGCTCGACCAGATGAGCCCCATGATCTTTGAGGAAGTTCTGGAACTCGACCCCGAGCTGAACGACATCTTCACCGATTTTCTTTACTACGACAATATGTCCTCTGCGTATTCGTTCACCTTCCCGTCCATGTGCTTTTTGCTGACGACGCAGCATTTTGACAACACCGTGCCCACGCGCGAGTATGTCTACAACGCATGGCACAGCGAGGAATGCGCCGGTGTCTGGGACGCGATGCACGCCGCAGGCTACTTAAACCGCGTATTCGTCGAGGCGAACTACGCCTCTCTCGGCGCGGAGAATATGATCGGCAAGTTCGATAACGTCGAGGCCGCCGGACGGCTCATCGTCAGTCCGCTGCTGCTCAAGAGCAACATCTTTATGAGCTTCTACCGCTACTTCCCCACCATGCTCAAAAACGGCGTGTGCGTGTCCACGGGCGAGATCGTCGATATGTCCGAGTACCGCGGCGTGGACAAGGTACGCATCAACTACGACTTCTACCCCACCGTCCGCGACGACGGGCTGCAGGTCGCGCAGACCGAGAACAACTTCACCTGGTATCATCTCCAGGGCGCGCACTTCCCCTTTACCGTCGATTACGACGGCGAGCTGATCTGGCCGGCGGCGGAGGAGACGAGCGAAAACCGCCTCAATCAGCTCCACGGCTATATGCTCGCGCTGCGGGAATACTTTAACCGTCTCAAGGAGCTCGGCAAGTACGACGACGCGACCATCATCATCTCCGCCGACCACGGCTATTTCGAGTGCTTCCAGGCGGCCTTCCTCATCAAGCTGCCCGGGCAGCAGTTTGAGGCCATGCGCACCACCTCCGCGCCTGTGGCGCAGGAGGATGTCATCCCCACCATTCTCTATGCCGCGGGTCTGCCCTACGAGGACTACGGCACCACGGTCTTTGACTGGAACGAGGGCGATTACCGCGTGCGCACCACTGCCGTCTGGGGTTATATGACGCAGTACCCCGATGTGGACTGGATCGGCAACGTCGATCAGTGGGATGCCGAGGCCAACGGCTTTGACCGCTACAACGTGTTCGGCGTGTTCCATTACACCGGCGACCGCGACGATATTCTCGCGGAGGAGCGCTACTGGTACGACTACGCCATTGCGGACGAGATCATGCCATTGTACGATAGCTTTTACTGATGTGCTTTTCCCGCCTTGTGATGTGCAAAGAACGGGGCGGAAACAATAAATATGTGCAAACAAGAGGAAATGAAACCATGAAGAAAACCGAAATGTCTTACCGCAAGCGGCTGCTTTTGGCGGCGGCTCCGGCATTTCTCCTGGCGTTCACGGTGCTGTTCATCGGCCCGCTGGACATCGTGAACGCGAATCGGGCGTATCTGCCCTTTTCGGCGGGCGAGCTGTTTTTGCCCATGGCGGCGCTGTGCCTCGCGGTGACGGCGGCGTTGGCGGCGCTGATCGCGCTCGCCAAGGGCAAAGCCTACCGTGCGCTGCTTGGCTTTGTGTTCGGCATCGCCATCATGTTCTATGTGCAGGGGCTGTTTCTGGACGGTCACCTCACCACGCTGGACGGCTCCGGCTTCCGCTGGCAGGATGAGCCACAAGCGGCGTATATCAATCTCGCCGTGTGGCTTGCGGTCGTGGCGGCGTGCACGGCGGCAGCGGTGTGGATGTTCGACGAGGCGAAGCTCGGCATCCTCGTGCTGTGCGCGGCGGCCTTTGTCGCCCAGACCGCGGGGCTGATTGGCGCGTGGGCTCCGGCGGACGATTCCGCCGTTAACTATCAGCTCGACGGCAGCAATCAGATGGAGCTTTCCGCGAAGGACAACTTCATCGTCATCACCTTTGACCAGATGAGTCCGCTGGTGTTCGAGCAGGTTTTGGAGCTCGACCCCGCCATGGCGGACACCTTTAAGGACTTCATTTACTACGACAATATGTCCGCGGAGTACAGCCTCACCTTCCCCTCCCTGTGCTACCTGCTGACCAATCAGCATTACGCTGTCGAGCAGCATATCACGGACTATTTTGACGAGGCGTGGCACTCCGAGCGCTGCGAGCGCTTCTTCGATACGCTCCATGAGAAGAATTATGAGGTCAAGCTCTGCCTCGAGGCGAATTACGCCTCCTATACGGCGGAGAATATGCTCGGCAAGGCGGATAACGTCGTCGAGGCGGGCAAAATGCGTGTAGGCGGCGATCTGATCGGCGGCTGCGTGCGCATGAGCCTGTACCGCTACGCGCCGACGATGCTCAAGAACGGCTGCTATATCTCCACCGGCGAGGTCGCGGCGGCGGCAAAGTTCGACAGCGTCGTGCCGCAGCGTCTGGCGGCGGACTATTACGAGGCGGTCAAGGACGGCGTGACGGTGCAGGACAAGCAGAACTGCTTCGCGTGGTACCATGTGGACGGCGCGCACTTCCCCTTTAACGTCGGCTACGATGGCGAGCCTCTGGGCTACGAGGCGGAGGAGACCACCGAAAACCGCGTCGATCAGCTCCACGGCTACTTTGTCGCGGCGGCGGACTTTTTGCAGCAGATGAAGGATCTCGGCATCTACGACGACCCGACCATCATCCTCTCCGCCGACCACGGCTTCTACGACTGCTTCCAGGCGGCGTTCCTCATTAAGCTGCCCGGGCAGAGCTTTGAGGAGATGGAGGTGCGCCACGCGCCCGTCGCGCAGGCGGACATCATGCCCACCATCCTCGCCTGTCTCGGCGAGGACTACAGCGATTACGGCACGACGGTCTTTGACTGGGGTGAGGACGATACCCGCACCCGCGAGACCTGGGTCTGGCGCTATCTGGAGGATTACCCCGCTGCCCCGTGGATCGGCAACATTGACCAGTGGGATGCCGAGGAAAACGGCTTCGAGCGCTATAACGTCTTCTGCGTGTTGCGCTACGACGGCGACCGCGAGCTTTTGCAGGAAAAGGAAATGGAAATGTACTACGGCGGCATCGCGGACGAGATCCTGCCGCTGACGGAAGCTTTTTATTGAGTTTGTGAGGATAGTTTGAAATGATCGACGCTCTTGCCAATGTGTTCTGGTATGTGATGGATTTCTGCCATCGGCTGATTCCCGTCTATTTTTGGGATATCGTGCTGTTCACGGTGATCACGAAGATCATTCTGATGCCCGTGAGCCTGTGGACGAACCGGAACGGGCTGAAAATGGTGTCCGTGATGCCGGCGGTCAACCGCATCAAGGCGGAGTTCTACGGCGACCGCGAACGCATTGGCGACGAGCAGGCGGCGATGTATAAGAAGGAGCACTACCACCCCTTCCTGACCATGGTGCCGCTCGCGATCCAGCTCATCATCCTCATGGGTATGATCGGCGTGATCCACAAGGTCACGGATACGGGCCTCGCCCCCGCGCTGGGGCTGGTGCCGGTACACGACGGCGGCTGGACGTGGCTGATGCCGCTCGCGGCGGGCATGGCGGCGGTGGTGTTGAGTCTGGCACAGAATAAGATCAACCCCCTCCAGCGCGAGCAGAGCAAGACGGAGCAGTGGTTTTCGAACGGTCTCTCCATCGCCATCAGCTTCATCCTCGGCGCTTTTGTGTCCGTGGGTGTGGCGGTGTACTGGAGCTGCTCCAACCTGTTCACCATCGGCGTGCAGGCGCTGTGCAATCTCATCGAGCCGCCGAAGAAATATGTGGATTATGAGGCGCTGGCGGAAAGCCGCGTCGCGCTCGATAAGCTCAACGCCGTCGGCAATAAGGCGCGCTCCAAGGAGGACAAAAAGCGCGAACGCGCCGATTACAAGGCCTTTTTCAAGGTCGCCAACAAGCACATCGTGTTCTACTCCGAGGGCGCGGGCTTCTATAAATACTTTGAAAACATCATCGCGGAAATTCTCCGCTGCACCAACATCGTCATCCACTACGTCACGAGCGATCCCAAGGATTCCGTGTTCGAGCTGGCGCAAAAGGAGCCGCGCTTCAAGGCGTATTACATAGGCGAAAACCGCCTCATCACGCTCTTTATGAAAATGGATGCCGACATCGTCGTCATGACCATGCCGGACATCGAGGCTTACCACCTCAAGCGCAGCAAGGTGCGTAAGGACATCGAGTATGTCTATGTGTTCCACGGGATGTTCACGGGCCTGTCCACGCTGCGAGCCGGCGCGCTCGACCACTACGACACGCTGCTCACGCCCGCCCCCGGCTTTGAGGACGAGCTGCGGGCGTGGAACAAACGCACGGGCGTGCCCGATCAGAAGATGGTCCCCTGCGGCTACGGTGTCATTGACAATATGGCGGCGCAGTATGACAAGATGGACAAGACGGAAAACGCCGTCAAGAAGGTGTTGATCGCGCCGAGCTGGCAGCCGTCGAATGTCATGGAGCTCTGCATCCACGACCTCGCGGAGCCGCTGCTCGCCGCGGGCTACGACATCACCGTCCGCCCCCATCCGCAGTACCTGCGGCGTTTCCCGGGAAAAATGGAGGCGCTGGTGCAGTCCTGCGAGAAGTACGACAAGGAGCGCTTCCGCTTCCAGATGGGCTTTTCCTCCAACGAAACGGTGTTTTCGTCCGACATCCTCGTTACCGACTGGTCGAACATCGGCTATGAATTCGCGCTGGCGACAAAAAAACCCGTGCTGTTCGTGAACACGCCCCGCAAGATGGTCAACGAGCAGTGGACGGAGGAGGATATTGAGAAGTATTCCGCGGACGCGAAGATCCGCGACATCATCGGCGTGGCGCTTGACCCGTCCGAGGTGCGCGACAAGGCGGTGGAGACCGCCGACAGCCTCATCACCCGCCGCGGGGAATACGCCGACACCATCGAGGAAGTGCGCCGCACGCGCCTGTATCACTTCGGCGAAAGCGGCAGCTACGGCGCGCAGTATCTCATTGACCGCATGGTTGAAAACGCGAGAAAGAAAAAGAAATAAGGAAATCCGATATGATCATCCATTGCAACAACAGCCACATCCCCGCTGCGGCGGAGTATATAGGCAAAGACCGCGTCATGTGCTTTTATCTCTATATGGATATGCTCCAGTTCGGCGCGGAAAACGAGAACATGGATCTCTGGCTCTGCGAGGACGGCGGCATCAAGGCGGTGTTCTACCGCTATTATGACGCGCTGCATATGTTCTCCCGCGGCGGCTGGCCGACGGCAGAGGTGGAGGACTTTTTGCGCGGGCACAGCCGCAAAGTCGTCACCATGTCGCAGGAGGATGCCAAAGCGCTGGGGCAGCTCTTTGAGGGCTATGAGACCGAGGATTCCTACGTCATCACCGCCTCGAAGCTCATGTCGGGGCGCGAGGATCTGGAGATCGCGCAGGCGGGGCGCGAGGATGCCGCTGCGATCACCGACCTCATGATGTGCGACAGCATCTACAACACCGTCTACACCCGCGATGACCTCTATGCACAGACGCTGGAGCGGCTCGAAAGCGGCTTCGGGCGGCTCTTTGTCATTCGCAAGGGTGACAAGGTCATCGCCACCAACTGTACCGCCGCCGAGACGGAGGACCTCGCGGTCATCTCCGGTCTCGTCACCGACCCCCGCGAGCGCGGGCAGGGGCTCGGTCGGGCGATCACGGCGTACACATGGAATCTCGTGAAGAACGAGGGCAAAATGGGGCTCGCGCATCTCGCCTGCGAAAATGACAACACCATTCGCCTGCACCGCGCCATGGGCTATGATTTCCTCGGCATCCGCACCCGTTTTTTGAAGGAACAATAAACCAAAAGCCCTGTCTTGCAAATTCGGCGGGACGATGGTATACTCTCGATGGACAAAAATTTTTTATCATAGGAGAAACAAAATGAAAAAGATCCTTCTTCCCGTGTATGTGGCGTGCGCAGCCGTTTTGATGAGCGTGTCCGCCTTTGCATACGTTGACCCCTCCGTGACCACGGCGCTGCTGTCCGCGATCGTGGCGGTGGTCGTTGCCGTCGGCGCGACGGTGGGCGTGTTCGTCCGCAAGGCGAAGAAAAAGGCGCAGGAAGTCCTGAACATCGACGAAAATGCCAACAAGATCGTCGAGGACGAGATCGAGGTCAAGGCCGCCGCCGTCACCGAGGACAAGGCGGAGTAAACTGAAAAATCAAAAAGTCGGGAGAGTTTCGTCGCTCTCCCGATTTTTTATTGTTTTGAAACATTTTGCTATGCTCACGGATAGTATCGGTGAAAGCGCTTTTATGGAGGACTCATTTTGAAAGACGAGCAATTCACGCCCCTAGCCGAGCGTTATATGGATGCGGTTTTCCGGCTGGCTCTCAGCTATACGCGCTCGGCGGCGGATGCCGAGGATGTGGCCCAGACCGCGCTGCTCGCGCTCTACCGCACAGACACCCGCTTTGAAAGCGAGGCGCATATCAAACACTGGCTGATGCGCGTGACGGT
>JAZUEL010000059.1:0-3932 GCA_045640125.1 Oscillospiraceae bacterium | reverse complement strand
CCTCATCCGCGCCATTCTCTGCGGCGTTCTGATGTACGTCGCGGTGAGCGTCTACAAGACCAAGGGAAGCGTTCTCGGCATTTTGTTTGCCATCCCCGTGTTCATCCTCGCGGGCTTTGAGCACTCCATAGCGGATATGTTCTATTTCGCCGCCTCGGGCATCGTATCCCTGCGGGCTTTCAGCTATCTCTGGATCGTCATCCTGGGCAACTCGCTCGGCGGGATGCTGCTGCCGGCGCTGGAGAGCGTCAAGGAGAAGGTCTATGCGGAATAAGGTGAAGATCGCCGTTCTGGTATCGGGCGGCGGCACGAATTTGCAGGCGCTCATCGACGCGGACGAGCGCGTCATCAAAAGCGGACGCATCGAGCTCGTCATCTCCTCCAGCCCCAACGCCTACGCCCTCCGCCGCGCGGAAAAGGCGGGCATCCCCGCCGACACGGTCAGCCGCAAGGACGCGGCAAGTCAGGCGGAATTCGAGGCGGGCATCTCCAAAGCTCTCGCCGCGCACGGCATCGAGATGATCGTCCTCGCGGGTTTTATGAGCATCCTCTCCGCCGACTTCATCAAGCAGTGGCCGGATCGCATCATCAACATCCACCCCTCCCTCATCCCCTCCTTCTGCGGCACGGGCTTCTACGGTCTGCGCGTGCACCGGGCAGCGCTGGATTACGGCGTGAAGGTGACAGGGGCGACGGTACATTATGTAAACGAAATCCCCGACGGCGGACGCATCATCCTGCAAAAGGCCGTCGAGATCAAAGCGAACGACACGCCCGAGACCCTGCAGCGGCGCGTCATGGAGCAGGCGGAGTGGATCATTCTGCCGCAGGCGGCGGAGATCGTCGCCGAGAGTATCAGAAAGGGATAAAAGACCATGGATATTTATAAGATCAACACCCCCGCGGAGCTGATCGCGGGCAACCCCTACGTTGGCCGCGGCATCGTGGTCGGCAAAACGCCGGACGGCAAAAAGGCGGTCAGCGCCTACTTCATCATGGGTCGCAGCGAGAACAGCCGCAACCGCGTCTTCGCCGAGGAAAACGGCGTTCTCTACACCAAGCCCTTTGACGAGAGCAAGGTCAAAGACCCCAGCCTCATCATCTATGCCGCCGTGCGCGAGTACGAGAACAAGCTCATCGTGACAAACGGCGACCAGACCGACACGGTCTGGGAGGGGCTGAAGCAGAACGTCGGCTTCTCCGAAAGCCTCGCCACCCGCGAGTTTGAGCCGGACGGTCCCAACTTCACCCCCCGCATCAGCGCCATGCTGAGCTTCGGCAAGGGCGACTTCACCTACGAAATGAGCATCCTCAAAAGCGCCGATGCCGAGGGCACGGCGTGCAACCGCTACACCTTCAGCTATTCCGCACTCGCCGGTCTCGGCCACTTCATCCACACCTATGTCACTGACGGCAATCCCATCCCCACCTTCCAGGGCGAGCCGGAGCGCATGGCGATCCCCGACAGCATCGACGCGCTCGCCGAGCAGCTCTGGACGAATCTCGACGAGGCGAACAGGATCTCCCTCTATGTCCGCTACACCGACCTTGAATCCGGCGCGATCGAGAGCCGCATCATCAATAAAAACAAGTGAGGCGCACCATGAAAGAATTTGAACTGAAATACGGCTGCAACCCCAACCAGAAGCCCGCGAAGATCTATATGCACGACGGCAGCGAGCTGCCCATCGAGATCCTCTGCGGTCGCCCGGGCTACATCAACTTCCTCGATGCCTTCAACTCCTGGCAGCTCGTCAAGGAGCTGAAAGAGGCCACGGGTCTGCCCTGCGCCGCCTCCTTCAAGCACGTCAGCCCCACCAGCGCCGCCTGCGGTCTGCCCCTCGACGACAAGCTGCTGCGCGCCGTGTTCGCCGACGACATCGAGGGCGTGAACGACTCCCCCCTCGCCTGCGCCTACGCCCGCGCCCGCGGCACCGACCGTCTCTGCTCCTTCGGCGACTGGGTCGCGCTCAGCGACGTGTGCGACGTGACCACCGCGAAGCTCATCAAGCGCGAGGTCTCCGACGGCATCATCGCCCCCGGCTACGAGCCCGAGGCGCTCGAGATCCTCAAATCCAAGCGAAGCGGCAATTATAACATTGTCAAGATCGACCCCGAGTACGTCCCCGACCCCGCGGAGCACAAGCAGGTCTACGGCATCACCTTTGAGCAGGGACGCAACAACTTTGAGATCAACAACGCTCTGCTTGAAAACCTCGTGACCGCGAACAAGGATCTGCCCGAATCCGCCCGCCGCGACCTCATCGTCGCGCTCATCACGCTCAAATACACGCAGTCGAACTCCGTCTGCTTCGCCGTGGACGGACAGGCGATCGGTGTCGGCGCGGGTCAGCAGAGCCGCATCCACTGCACCCGTCTCGCGGGCTCCAAGGCGGACACCTGGTTCCTGCGCCAGTACGATAAAGTCCTGAATCTGCCCTTCAAGCCCGAGCTCGGCCGCGCTGAGCGCGACAATGTCATCGACGGCTACATCAACAAAAACGAGGAGGATGTCTGCGCCGACGGCAACTGGCAGAAGTATTTCACCCAAAAGCCTGAGCCCCTCACGGACGAGGAAGCGAAAGCCTACCTCGCCACCATCACGGGCGTGGCTCTCGGCTCCGACGCTTTCTTCCCCTTCCCCGACAACATCGAGCGCGCCCACCGCAGCGGTGTCTCCTACATCGCCGAGCCGGGCGGCTCCATCCGCGACGATCTGGTCATCGACTGCTGCAACAAATACGGCATGGTTATGGCATTTACCGGAATGAGACTCTTCCATCATTAAAAAATAAGGAGAGAGCAGCATGAAGCTTCTTCTTGTGGGCGGCGGCGGACGCGAGCACGCCCTGATCAAAAAGCTGAAAGAAAACCCCGCCGTGGAGACGATCTACGCCCTCCCCGGCAACGGCGGCATCGCCGCGGACGCGGAGTGCGTGGACATCGCCGCCAAGGACTTAGGCGGCATCGTCGCCTTTGCGAAAGCGAAAGCCGTGGACTACGCCGTGGTCGCGCCGGACGATCCGCTGGTGCTCGGCGCGGTGGACGCGCTGAACGCCGAGGGCATCCCCTGCTTCGGTCCGAACAAGGCCGCCGCCATCATCGAGGGCAGCAAGGTCTTTTCCAAAAACCTTATGAAAAAATACGGCATCCCCACCGCCGCTTACGAGAGCTTTGACGATGCGGATGCAGCGCTCGCCTACCTTGAGACCTGCCCCGTGCCCGTGGTAATTAAGGCGGACGGGCTCGCGCTCGGCAAGGGTGTCATCATTGCCCAGACCCGCGACGAGGCGAAAGCCGCCGTCATCTCCATGATGCGCGACGGCGTATTCGGCGCGAGCGGCAGCCACGTCGTCATCGAGGAATTCCTCACGGGTCCCGAGGTCTCCGTTCTGTCGTTTACGGACGGCAAAACCGTCGTTCCGATGGTGTCCTCCATGGACCACAAGCGCGCCCGCGACCACGACGAGGGTCTGAACACCGGCGGTATGGGCACGATCGCCCCCAACCCCTATTACACCGATGCCATCGCCGTTGAGTGCATGGAGAAAATCTTCCTCCCCACCGTCCGCGCCATGAACGCCGAGGGGCGCAGCTTCAAGGGCTGCCTATACTTCGGCCTCATGCTCACGCCCGACGGCCCGAAGGTCATCGAATATAACTGCCGCTTCGGCGACCCCGAAACGCAGGTCGTCCTGCCGCTGCTCGAAAGCGACCTGCTCACCGTCATGCAGGCGACCACGAACGAGACGCTTGCCGAAACGGAGGTCAAGTTCTCGGACAAGCACGCCTGCTGCGTGGTCATGGCCTCCGAGGGCTACCCCGTGCAGTACGAAAAGGGCTATGAAATGAGCATCCCCGCCGAAACGCTGCCCCACGTCTACGTCGCGGGCGCGAAGAGCGCGGACGGAAAACTGCTCACAAACGGCGGG
>JAZUEL010000058.1:0-3530 GCA_045640125.1 Oscillospiraceae bacterium | reverse complement strand
GCTACGATCCGACTTTGGTTTCATCGCAGTAGGGGTGGGTGAAGCGCTTGTTGCGCTGATTGTAGACGGTGATGCAGCGGCCGCCCACGGGCACGGAAACGGTGAGACCGGTCTCGGGATCGTTGCGCTTGCGGATCTCATCCAGATAGGCGACGCGTCTTTCGTGGCGTCCGCCGGCGAATTCCTCGGTGAGGAACGCGTCCACCAGCTGATAGGCGAGACCCTCGCCCACGACCAGAGCGCCCAGCGCCAGCACGTTGGCGTTATTGTGCATGCGGACATATTTGGCGGTGTAGATGTCACTCACGCAGGCCGCGCGAATGCCTGTGACCGCGGAAGCACCTAAAGAAATGCCGAAGCCGGTGCCGCAGACCACGACGCCGAAGTCCGCTTCGCCGCTTGCCACGCGACGACCGACCTTTTCGCCGTAGACGTGATACTCCGCCTTGTCGGTGGAATAGGTGCCTTCATCGATGATTTCATATCCGTTCTGAGAAAGGTGCAGAGCGATTTTGTTCTTGAGCTCGTACCCTCTGTGATCGCTGCCAAGTGAAATCTTCATAGCGCTGCCTCCGCAAAAAGATGAGAGTATTATATATCAAAACGCTTCTTTTTTCAACCCGTGTACGGAAACTTGACACAATCCACACGAAAATGCAGGAAAAAATGCAGAAATAAAGCTTAACGCAATTACACTATCACACGCGCTGCGCGGAAAAATCGTGGCGGGGGAGGGAATAGGGTTAAACCACCGTTAAATTTCCGGAATATCCGGGATTCGGCGCTTGACATCCTTGACTTCCTCTGATATAATCAAAAATTGCCTTAATATGGCGGTTTCAGGCGGTTTCATACCCCGCCGGCGAAAATGAATCGAAACAAGGCAGCGGATTCGTTTTTGATGCCTAAGATTTAGCCAAATCTTTACGCATCCTTCGCCTCCGCCGAGCCACGACAAAACACTTGTTAGGAGTGAGAACAATATGGTCCATCCGGTCAAGCAGGGCAAGCGCACGAGAATGAGCTTCGCCCGGGTCGAAGAAGCACTCGCCGTCCCGGATCTTATCGAGGTCCAGAAAAATTCCTATCAGAACTTCCTGCGCTATGGCCTGAAGGAAGCTCTGGCAGACGTGTCTCCCATCAGCGATTTTTCCAACAATATCAAGCTGGAGTTCGTTGATTACACGCTGGACGAGGTTCCCAAGAACAGCGTCGAAAAGTGCAAGGAGCGCGACTCCACCTACGCCACCCAGCTGAAGGTTCGGGTTCGCCTGACCGTCAATGAGACCGGCGAAATGAAGGAATCCGATGTCTACATGGGCGATTTCCCCGTGATGACCGATTACGGTACCTTCATCATCAACGGCGCCGAGCGCGTTATCGTGTCTCAGCTGGTCCGTTCCCCCGGCGTCTACTATTCCCGCGCCATCGATAAGAGCGGCGCATACCTCTACTCCTCCCAGATCATCCCCAACCGCGGTGCATGGATCGAGTACGAGACCGATTCCAACAACGTGGTGTATGCCCGTGTGGACCGCGCCCGCAAGATCCCCGCTACCGTGCTGCTGCGCGCCGTGGGTATCGATACCGACGCGAAGATCTGCGAGCTGCTGGGCAGCGATGACCGCGTGACCGCGACCATCGTGAAAGACTCCGGCGAATCCGGCAGAACCGACAGCGACGCCTATTCCGTGCTGGACGAGAGCATCGTCAACTCCCTGCAGGCCCAGGCCATCACCGGCCGTGAGCGCGGAGGCATGAGCGATGCTACCGTGCAGGCCCTCATGCAGATCTACGTGAAGCTGCGTCCCGGTGAGCCCCCGTCGCAGGAGAGCGCCACCACCCTGTTCTACAACACCTTCTTTGATCCCAAGAGGTATGATCTGGCTCACGTTGGCCGCTATAAGTACAACAAGAAGCTGGCTCTTGCCCGCCGCATCGCAGGTCTTGAGGTGGCCGAAGCGGTCGTAAGCCCCTTCACCGGCGAAGTGCTGGCGGAGGAAGGCACCATCCTCAATCCCGAGCAGGCCGAGCGCATCCAGAACGCGGGCGTAAACGAAGTCCGTGTGCTGGTGGACGGTCACAGCTATAAGGTAGTCGGCAACAACTTTGTATACCTCGATAAGTTCCTGGCCGAGTATGATCCCGAACTGGCCGCCCAGCTCGACGAATCCGTCTACAAGCCCAAGGAGCGCGTGTTCCTGACCAAGCTGCTGGACGTTATCGCTTCCTATAGAGAGAACGCGGCCGGCGACTTCAATCAGCTCCTCGCCGACAACAACCTCGATCTCGTTCCCCGCCACATCCTGAGAGATGATATCATCTCCTCCGTGAACTACCAGTACGGCCTGTTCTACGGCATCGGCGAAATCGACGATATCGACCATCTGGGCAACCGCCGCCTGCGCAGCGTGGGCGAGCTGCTCCAGAACCAGATGCGCGTGGGTCTTGCCCGCCTCGAGCGCAGCATCCGCGAGCGCATGAGCACTCAGGATCTGTCCTCCGTGCGTCCTCAGGACCTCATCAACATCCGTCCCGTGACCGCGGTCGTCAAGGAGTTCTTCGGCTCCTCCCAGCTGTCCCAGTTCATGGACCAGCCCAACCCCCTGGCTGAGCTGACCCACAAGCGCCGTCTGTCCGCTCTGGGCCCCGGCGGTCTGAACCGCGACCGTGCATCCTTCGCCGTCCGAGACGTTCACTATTCTCACTACGGCCGTATCTGCCCCATTGAGACGCCTGAAGGCCCGAACATCGGTCTGATCGGTTCTCTGGCCACCTACGCCCGCATCAACGAGTACGGCTTTATCGAGGCGCCCTACCGCCGCGTCGATAAGGAAACCGGCATCGTTACCGACGACATCCAGTACATGACCGCGGATGAGGAAGACCGCTACGTCATCGCCCAGGCCAATGAGCCCATCGGCGAGGATGGCCGCTTTATCCGCAGCCGTATCACCGTGCGCCGCCGCGAGGACATCATCGAGATCGACCGCGACAAGGTCGACTACATCGACGTTTCTCCCCGTCAGCTCATCTCCATCGCCACCGGTATGATCCCGTTCCTTGAGAACGATGACGCTAACCGCGCACTGATGGGCTCCAACATGCAGCGCCAGGGCGTGCCGCTTCTCCGTCCCGAAGCCCCCGTTGTGGGCACCGGCATCGAGTACAAGGCCGCCTGTGACTCCGGCGTCGTTCTCCTTTCCAAGCAGGACGGTATCGTCACCCGCGTGACTGCCGACGAGATCCGCGTAAAGGATAATAACGGCGACGAGTACACCTATCATCTGTCCAAGTTCGCCCGCTCCAACCAGGGCACCTGCATCAACATGCATCCCGCGGTTTCCGAGGGCGAGGAAGTCCATGTCCGCTCCGTGCTGGCGGACGGCCCCTCCACCGATCAGGGTGAAATCGCTCTGGGCCGCAACGTGCTCATCGGCTTCATGACCTGGGAGGGCTACAACTACGAGGACGCCGTGCTCATCAACGAGCGTCTGGTCAAGGACGATGTATACACCTCCATCCACATC
>JAZUEL010000057.1:0-20414 GCA_045640125.1 Oscillospiraceae bacterium | reverse complement strand
GCGGCATAGCCCCACCACTGCTCATTGAACAGCATATCGCCGGGCGCGGTGACGATGTCGTTCGCGTCGATCAGTGCCGTGAATACCTTGTAGGCCTCATCGTCCACGGCGGGAACAGCATCCACATACTCCTTCAGGTAGGCGTGATAGGCGGCCTCGGAGGTGTCGCCGCTGGCAGGAGCCGCAGGAACGTACTGGGCGGCGAACTCCTCAAAGGTCATGGGAACGCCCGATTCCAGCATGCCGCTGTAAATCATCTCGGCGGGGAAATCCACAAAGTTCATCTCACGAACCAGCGGCATGAACTCGTTCTCGCGGATGCTCTCGTCCATGTTGGCGTTGATCTCATCCTCAGCGATCAGCCACTCGTGGATGTACTCGATGAAGGCATCCTCCACAGACAGCCCGGCGGGCTGATACTGGGCAGCGAATTCCTCATAGGTCATGGCGACGCCGGAGTCCAGCATGCCGTTGAACAGAAGGACCGCGGGAGCCTCTTCAAAACTACCCTCGCGGATCTGGGGCATGAACTCGTTTTCAATGATCTCCAGGGTCATGCCGCCGGTATTGACGGGCAGCTCGACGTTCACGAGGAAGTCGTGCAGGTAATCGACGTAGGCAGTCCACACGGCCTCATCCGACGCCTCGCCAGAGGGTTCTGCGGAGGGCTCGCCGGAGGCGGCAAAGGCCGACACGCTCAGGGACAGGATCAGGCACAGGGTCATGAGCAGTGCGAGGAATTTGGATGTGTTCTTCATTTCTTGGTTCTCCTTTTCCATATTTTTTCAGCGTATTGCTGGTATGCTCAAAAAAGAGCTGTGCTTACACGAGGTTCAAAACCACGATGGCATGGTTTGATTCTGTGAAAATAGCCCGAGAACGTTCAATTTCAAAAAAATTATATCACATGTTCACAAAAAAGCAAACCCATATGATAATGCTTTGGCGGAAAAGCTCTTCTCCATTCTCAAGGCGGAATGCATTTCCACGCAAAGATCGCCACGCTCGCCGAAGCGAGGGCTGTGCTGCTTAAGGCAAACAGGGCTTCGAAGCGGTCGTCAGACCGCCCCGGAGCCCTGTTTGGCGCCTTTTGGCAAGACAAAGTCCCCGATTCTGCGTCCATAGAAAAACCGCCGCCGTGAATACGGAGAAAAGCACGGTGATGCCGATCATAATCGCCGATCACCTTAGTGTAACTCACCTGCCACGCACGCGAGCTACGCCCCGCGGGATGCGACACGCTTGGGTGGGACCCGTGCCGCATCCGGTTCATTCCACTTCCCGGTTTTTCTCGTCTGATGCGATTCTCTCTTGCCCGCCGTTTTTGCCATTTGAAAAAAGCCTGAGTTTTCAAGCCATACACAGCATTTTCATCGTTTGTAAATGGGCGAAAACCGAACCGCGTGCAAGAGCGTTCGGTTCGCATCCGAGAGGTCGAGGGTTCGAATCCCTTCGTCTCCACCACGTCAGAAGAACGTTGCTCCATTCCGTTTCCGCCGATGGCGAAAACTTCATATCCGCAACGTCCTTCTTCCTTTCAAAATGACAACCACTTCGTTGGGTTGTCATTTTGTTTTTTTAGGCAAGTGAGCTTTTTGGGGCTTCGGCGCGCAATCGAATCTTCCTTTTTTCGTATTCTATGGTATAATCGAAAAAAACGCAGGAGGTGCGGTATGGAGCTTCGGGAGGAGCATGACTCGCTCGGCGCGGTGATGGTGCCGGCGGACAAATACTGGGGGGCACAGACGCAGCGCAGTCTTGAGAATTTCCCCATCGGGAACGACCCCATGCCCGTGGAGATCGTCCGCGCCTTTGCCGTGCTCAAACAGGCGGCGGCGCGGGTCAACCGCTCGCTCGGCAAGCTCGATGAACGCCGCTGCGCCCTCATCGAGCAGGTCGGCGGCGAGATCGCCGCGGGGCAGCTCGACGCGCATTTCCCGCTCTCCGTCTGGCAGACCGGCAGCGGCACGCAGACGAATATGAACGTCAACGAGGTCATCGCGAATCGCGGCAACGAGCTCGCGGGCGAACGGCTGCTGCACCCGAACGACAGCGTGAATATGTCGCAGAGCTCGAACGACACCTTCCCCACCGCCATGCACATCGCGGCGGTGACGGAGCTGAACGGGCGGCTGCTGCCCGCGCTGGAGCGGGTCATACAGACTTGCCAACGCCTCGAGGCGGAGAACGCCGACATCATCAAAATCGGACGCACGCATCTGCAGGACGCAACGCCGCTGCGCTTTTCGCAGGAGATATCCGGCTGGCGCGGGATGCTGGAATCGGCGCGGGACATGATCCGAAGCACGATGCAGCCGCTGTATAAGCTCGCGCTGGGCGGCACCGCCGTCGGCACGGGCATCAACGCCCCTGCCGGCTTCGACACGCTCGCCGCCGCCGAGATCGCCGCGCTCACGGGGCTTCCCTTCGAGACCGAGCCCAACAAGTTCTACGCGCTCACCGCCAAGGACGCACTGGTCAGCTCCCACGGGGCGCTGAAGGCGCTCGCCTGCGACTGGATGAAGCTCGCGAACGACGTGCGCTGGCTGGCATCCGGTCCGCGCTGCGGCATCGGGGAGATACAAATTCCCGAAAACGAGCCGGGCTCCTCCATCATGCCGGGCAAGATCAATCCCACCCAGTGCGAGTCCGCGACGATGGTCGCGGTGCAGGTGATGGCGAACGATCAGGCGGTGGCAATGGCGGCATCGCAGGGCAATTTCCAGCTCAACGTCTTCATGCCCGTGCTCATCTTCAACTACCTCCACTCCGTGCGCCTGCTGGCGGATTCGCTCGATTCGTTCGATCTCCGCTGCCTGTCGGGGCTCACGGCGAAGCGGGATGCGATGCGGGGTAATCTTGAAAACTCACTCATGCTCGTGACCTGCATCAGCCCTGTCGTCGGCTACGAAAAGGCATCGCAGGCAGCGCTTACGGCGTATCGCGAGGGCTTGACACTGCGGGAGGCGGTCTTGAAGCTGGGGCTTTTGTCCGGCGAGGAATTTGACCGGCTGGTGAAGCCCGAAAATATGGTTTAGGAGAATACTATGGACTACGCACAGGAATCGCTGCGGCTGCACGCCGAATGGCGGGGCAAGCTCGAGGTATGCGCCCGCGCCAAGGTAGACGATCGGGAGAGTCTCTCGCTGGCGTATACGCCCGGGGTCGCCGCACCCTGTCTCGAAATACAGAAGCACCCCGAAAAAAGCTACGAGCTGACGCGGCGCTGGAACACCGTCGCGGTCGTGACGGACGGCACCGCCGTGCTCGGACTCGGCGACATCGGTCCCGAGGCGGGGATGCCCGTCATGGAGGGCAAATGCGTGCTGTTCAAGGAGTTCGGCGGCGTGGATGCCATCCCGCTCTGCATCCGCTCGAAAGATGTGGACGAGATCGTGAACACCGTGGCGCTGCTCGCCGGCTCCTTCGGCGGCGTTAATCTGGAGGATATCTCTGCGCCGCGCTGCTTTGAGATCGAACAGAAGCTCATCGAGCGCTGCGACATCCCCATCTTCCACGACGATCAGCACGGCACCGCCGTGGTCGTGCTCGCGGCGCTGACGAATGCGCTCAAGGTGGTCAAAAAAGATTTGGAAAGCATTAAAATCGTGGTCTCCGGTGCGGGTGCGGCGGGCACGGCGATCGTGCGGCTGCTGCTGACGGCGGGGGCGAGAAAGGTCCTGCTCTGCGACCGTCGCGGCATCATCCATCCCGAGCGCGGCGACCTCAACGATGCCAAGCGCTCGATCGCCGCCGTGACGAATCCCGACAAACGCAGCGGCACGCTCGCGGACGCGGTCGCGGGAGCGGATGTGTTCATCGGCGTGTCCGCGCCGGGGCTGCTCACGGGCGACATGGTGCGCTCGATGGCGCGGGACGCGGTCATCTTCGCCTGCGCCAACCCCACGCCGGAGATTTTCCCCGACGAGGCGAAAGCCGCGGGCGCGGCGGTGGTGTCCACGGGGCGGAGCGACTACCCCAACCAGGTCAACAACGTGCTGGTGTTCCCGGGACTGTTCCGCGGGGCGCTGGATGCACGCGCCTCGGTCATCAACACCGAGATGAAGCTCGCGGCGGCGAATGCGCTGGCGGGTCTGGTGTCGGACAGCGAGCGCAGCGCGGACTATATCCTGCCCGCCGCTTTTGATAAGCGCGTATGCCCCGCCGTCGCGGCAGCCGTCGCGGAGGCGGCTGTGAAAAGCGGCGCGACCCGGGGATAAAGATGCGGGGCGTTTCTCGCGCCGAAGCCCCAAAAAGCTCACTTGCCTAAAAAAACAAAATGACAACCCAACGAAGTGGTTGTCATTTTGAAAGGAAGAAGGACGTTGCGGATATGAAGTTTTCGCCATCGGCGGAAACGGAATGGAGCACCGTTCTTCTGACGTGGTGGAGATGGGGGGAATCGAAGCGCCCTGCGGCGCTTCGCGGCGTGGATGTCCCCACTCGCTCCCGCCTGCGGCGAAACCGCTCGGGGATGACATGGGGTTCGATTTCCCCCTAATTCAATGATAAAACATCGGACACCCGCCAAGGCGGGTGTCCGATGTTTGGTGGAGATGGGGGGAATCGAACCCCCGTCCGAAAGCGCTTAAACGCGACTTTCTCCGGGCGCAGTGGGTTATGCCGCGGTCACCCGCCATTCCCCTCGCCGGAGCAAGCCCACACGCTTACCGGCTCGGGTAGCTTCATGATGCATGGTGCGCTCAAAGCTTTGCGCACGCACGGACGCTGCTCATCGACGCCCTGGCCCCGGGCCGCAGCGCTCCCGGGCAGGACGGGTCGCCTTAAGCGGCGACCAGTTCGAGATTGTTGGTCTCAGTTAATTTTAAGGTTCCCGATTTTAAGGATGGTCGGGGCATCCGCCCGCTTATCGCGCCTCCACACCCCCGTCGAAACCATTGCATCCCCGGGTGCTGAGACTCTATATCAGCGTGTCTTTTTCGGCTGCGGATATTCCACGCCGAAGGTGTCCACGGTGACTTTCTTCATGATCTGCGGCTGGATGGGCTTGTCGCCCCAGCCGGTCTTGCACGCTGCGATCTTATCCACGACCTCCATGCCCTCCGTCACCTTGCCGAAGGCGGCATACTGCCCGTCCAGATGGGGCGCGTCCTCGTGCATGATGAAGAACTGGCTGCCCGCGGAGTCGGGGATCATGGTCCGCGCCATGGAGAGCACGCCGCGGCTGTGCTTGAGGTTATTCTCAAAGCCGTTGCCGGAAAACTCGCCGGGGATCTCATAGCCGGGGCCGCCCATGCCGTTGCCGTTGGGGCAGCCGCCCTGGATCATAAAGCCCGGGATCACGCGGTGGAAGATCAGGTCGTTATAAAAGCCCTTATTGATAAGGGAGATGAAATTCGCCACGGTATTCGGCGCGACCTCGGGATAAAGCTCGGCCTTGATAACACCGCCGTCGTACATTTTGATGGTGACAATGGGATTTTCGCTCATGCGTTTACCTCCTTGATTTTACGGTCGATCTCGCGTTTGGCGCTCTTATCGGCGGCATCGGCGCGTTTGTCATAGAGCTTTTTGCCCTTGCAGAGCCCGAGCTCCACCTTGACGCGGCTGTCCTTGAAATACAGGCTCAGCGGCACGAGCGCCAGCCCCTCCTGCTGCACCCGCGAGCCGAGACGGATGATCTCGCGCTTGTGCATCAGAAGCCGCCGCCGTCTGTCGGGATCGACATTGAAATAACTGCCCTGCTTATAGGGACTGATGTGCATACCGATGAGCCAGAGCTCACCGTCGAGGATGCGGCAATAGCTGTCCTTGACGTTCAGCGTGCCGGCGCGGATGGACTTGACCTCCGTGCCCGTCAGCTCGATGCCGGCTTCGAAGCGGTCGAGGACGAAATAGTCGTGGTATGCTTTTTTGTTCGCCGCGATCTGCTTGGTACCTTTGCCCGCCGGCTGCATGACATTCACCTCTTTTGCAAAACCATTATATACTATTTCCCGCAAAAACACCAGCCTTTTATCGCGTCGAATTTTGTAACCGATATATTTACAGAATCGGAGGAATGTGGTAGCCTTATAAAAAAGGACGACGGGGGCGCTCGGTGTCGGATTGTCACACTTTTGTCACAGGCGCGTCACAGCGTATATATTATACTGAAAACACATTGAAAACACAGATAAAAAAAGGAGCTTGCGGGTATGGGAAAAAAGGCGATGAAGCTTTCGCTCAGTATGCAGATCCTGGCCGCCGTCCTGCTGATGACGGTGCTTTGCGTATGCACGGCGGGTTTGCTGTCCCGCGGGGCGCTTTCCCATAACATCGAGCTGATGGCGCAGGACGAGGTCACGGATGCTGCCCGCTCCCAGTGCGCCGCTGTCCAGAAGCTGCTGGACAGCCGTTTCACCTCGCTCGATACACTCGCCTCCTGTCTGACCGATCCGGAGCTCTCCGATCCGGATGAGCTGCTGCGCACCTTTTTCAGCGTCAACGATGCCGGCTCCATCGCCTACACCGACCTGAACGGCGACATCCTCCGCTCCGTCTGCGCCAACCCCGGCGACCCGACCGTGAGCGGCGGCAATGTAGCCGAGCGCCGCTTTTTTCAGACCGCCTCGCTCCGTCAGGGCGCACGCGCCGTGGAGTACGATCCGGAGACCGGAAAAATGCTGATGGCTGTTCCGATGCAGGAAAAGAGCGTCGTCACGGGCGTTCTGTTTCTCACGACGGAGCAGCGTTTTTTTGAGGATATGTTTCTCGACAGCGGCACGGACGACCCCTTCGAGGTCTTTCTCATCGAATCCGACGGCCGCATCATCGCCGACCGCCAGAGCTCCGGCAGTCTGCAATTCGAAACCGACATCTTCTCCTCGCTGATGATCGCCAAGGCCAGGGCGGTCTCCGTGCGGGCGGCGCTGGCGGACGGGCAGAGCTGCCAGCTCGACGCGGGCAGCAAATACGCCGCCTTTGAATCGCTCGGCTATGACGGTCTTTCCGTGGTCTGCGTGCTGGACAAGGGCAACGCCGCGCAGAAATTCTCCGCCAACACGCGCGAGCTCTCGCGGCTGATCACCGCGGTCTCGCTCGTTTTCATCCTCTGCGGCGCGGTCATGTTCATTCTCTTTGTCTGTCTGGAGCAGAAGAGCAAGAAGCGCACGGAGGAGATTTTGCGCTATTCGGACAAGGTGCGCGGCTTCCTGACCGAGAGCGGCAATCTGGCCTTCGAGTTCGATTCCCGCACGCTGAAGCTCTCCGCCTCCGCCGCGCTGGAGGACTATCTGGACTTCCCGCTGCCGGAGGACTGGTTTACGAATCTGCCGGAGTACTGCCGCAACCACCCCGAATTCAACTACAAAGCGGTCATCGAGGCATACAATAATATATTGCTCACCGGTGACTATCAGGAGATCGTGGCGAGCCTGCGGCTGGAGCGCCGCGGTCTGCGCTGGATCAAGATCTCCATGACCGCCTCCCGCGCCGCCAACAACCGCGACATTCAGGGCGTGTTCGGCATCGTCACCGACATCACGGACAGCTACGCCGACGCGCAGCTCGTGCGTACCGAGCGCGAATACATCTTCAACGCCGTCTTCTCCTTCGTGCCCATGGCGGTCTCCGCCGATCTGACGCTGAACGCCTACTCCCTCATCAACTACGCCCCCGCCGACAGCAGCTTCCCATGGACGGGCGTGTACGATGCGCTGGTGGAACAGGTGGTCAAGGAGCTGCCCGAGGACTACCGTCAGAAGTATCGCGACACCTTCTCGCGCGAGGCGCTGCTGCGCGCCTGCGAGCAGGGACAGGGCACGGTCGAAATGGAGCACCCCGTGCTCAACCGCAAGGACAACAAAACCATGTGGTCGTATTCCAAAGCCTATTTCCTGCGCGGCGGCTCCGGCGAGAACGTCCGCATCCTCATCATCGTTATCGACATCACGCAGCAGAAGGAAAACGAAAGACTGCTGCAGCGCAGCTACGATCTGATGAGTGAGAATATGCCGGGCTTCGCCTGCAAATGGCTTCTGGACGGCGACGACATCCTGCTGCTGGATGCCAACCCCTCCTTCTACCGCTTCATGCAGACCTCCGAAGCACAGGCCCGCGGCCGCTCGATCTTCTACGGTCTGAACGAGACGGAGAAACAGCCGCTGCTGCAGCGCTTCACGGCGCTGGCCGCTGAGGAAAAGGCATTCCACCACACCGGCCACGGCTACAAATTCACCGGCGAGGAATTCTGGTTTAACGTCAGCGGCACCTATTTCGAGGAGCAGGACGGCAGGCCGGTCTATTTCTGCATCCTCTCCGACCTGACCGACATCGTCCGCCTGCGCGAGCAGGCGCTGATGGACGCGCAGGAGCTGAGTATCGCCGCGGGCATGAGCGACTCCGTGACGCTGAAATACGACGTGCTCGAGCACAAGCTGCACCTCCTCTCCGGCGAGAATCAGGACGAGCATCTCGCCCTTCTGAATGACCACGCGCCGGAATACGGCTTCGAATCGGGCTTCGTCCTGCTCACAGCGGATTCCATGTTCTACGATGCCTTTAAGGCCATCGATCTCGGCAGCCTGTCGGGCACCATTCGGGTCGCATTCGGCAGCGCCCGGCAGCATCAATGGTTCTCCGGCCGCTATCAGACCGTTTTCAACCGCGCCGGAAAGCCCGTTTCCGCCATCCTCGTGCTGCGGAAGGAATCGGGCGTGGGCATCAACACCACCGCGAGCCTGCTCGCCGACTTCTACGACGACGAGGATGCCCGCAGCAAGAAGATGATGATCGTGTGTCTGACGAACGATCTCATCGAATACGAGACCGAAACACACATCCTCGTCTTTGCGGACGAGGGCATCCACTCCTTCTCTGATGCCAAGAATTATATGGAGCGCAATCATTTCGTCAGCAAGGACTGTCTGGAGGAATGCCGCGCCTTCCTCGACACCGACCATCTGATCTCGCTGTACCGCTCCGGCGTGGTGGAGACCAGTCTGGAATGTCGGGGCAAGACCGGACACGGCGATGAACGCCAGGTCATCATCCATGTGTTCCTGCGCGAAAGTACGTGGAGCACAGCATCAAGGCCTGCATCATCTTCGAGGATGTTGTCGCCGATCGGGAGCGCGCCGAAAGCGCCGGACGGGAGCGCATCGAGCCGAAAGCGCTGACCGCTCCCGCCGGAGAGACACGGGTCTCCGTCCGCACCTTCGGCTATTTTGACGTATTTGTGGACGGTCAGCCCGTCTCCTTCTCGCACGAAAAGTCCAAGGAGATGCTGGCAGTGCTGGTGGACCGGCGAGGCGGCTTCGTCTCCAACAACGAGATGATCTCCTACCTCTGGGAGGACGAGGATTCGAACAAGACCACCCAGTCCCGCTGCCGTCAGGTCGCCTGCCGACTGAAGCACATTCTGGATGAAAACGGCATCGGCGACATCATCGAGACCGTCAACGGCCGCCGCCGCATCATCCCCGAAAAGGTGAGCTGCGACTATCTGGACTATCTCAACGACCAGCCGACCGCGCCGCCCTTCAACGGCTTCTACATGATGAACTACAGTTGGAGCGAGGTCACGCTCGCCGATCTGGAAAACCGCCGCGGCGGATAAAACACGATACAACTTTCAAGGCACCGGTTCAAAAAAACCGGTGCCTTTTTGCGTTAAAAAATCATATTTTTTTGAAAAAACATAAAAAAACCCGAAAAATTGTGAAAAAAATAGCTTTTTGTAACGCATTTTGCCGCCATCTGTCACAAGCGCGCTGTTACAATGCGAAACGCAAGGCAGCCCCGATCCGCCGCGCCGAAGAACGAAGCAGGGGGTGAACAGCCGTGATCGGCACACAAAACTGGATAAAGCTCATTCTGGGTCTGCTCCTCGGCTGGGGCTTCGGTCTGATCGTCCCCTCCGCCGTCCGCCGGATCGCCGTCTATAAGAACGCGCAGCGCGGACAGGAGACCCCCTCGGACATCATGTCCGACCGCAGCCGGAAGCTGCTGGCGGTCGGCGCGGACATCGTGCTCACCACGCTGGTATGCCTGCTGCTGTCACCGGCGCAGGCGATCCTCGCGGTGTGCATGGTGCAGGTATCCATCGTCTGCATCTTTGTGGACAGCCACCTGCACATCATCCCCAACGAGGCGATCCTCGTGCTGCTCGTGCTCGCCGTCGCCTACCGCGTCATTGCGGGGGGCTTCGCCTCTCTGCTCGGCTCGCTGGCGGCGCTCGGACTGGTGCTCGCCATCTTCGGCGGCTGCGCCTTCTATATGAAGATCGCCAGGGGCTGGGCCGGAGTCGGTGCGGGCGACCTCAAATACGCCATGGTGCTCTCGCTCGCGCTGGGCTGGGATAAGATCTTCTGGTTTCTGGGCGGCACCGCCGCGGCGCTGCTCATCTACTGCGGCATCGGGCTCTACACCCGCAGGCTCACCGCGCAGACCGGCTTCCCCATGTGCCTGCATCTGTCCGTCGGACTGTATGCCGCGCTGCTTCTGCCGCCGCTGTTCCCCGCGCTTTCCCTGCTGTAAAACGGGCACCCGTTTTCAGATACACCGTCAGAAACAACAGTCAACCGCAACCACATCCTCTCTCAAAAAACAAAAATTTTTACAACTGAAAAGGAGAAACAAAACATGAAGAAAATGCTGAATTGGTTTGTCTCGGAAGAAAGCGGCCAGGGCATGGTCGAATACGGCCTCATCATCGCGCTGATCGCCATCGTGGTCATCGTCGCTCTGACGGCTGTGGGCAACGGCGTGAACAACAAGTTCCAGGATATTTCCACCAAGCTCGGTGCCACCAACAGCGGGACCTGATCCCCTTGACCCCTGAAAAAGCAACCGGCTTTCGTGCCCGGCTTTGCGGTTGACTGTATTTCTATAAATCCATGCCGGGCACACTGCGGGCGACGCTGCAGTGTGCCCCTTGCCATCCGGAGGAAAGGAGCGCTGACTCATGCGCCTAAAAAGTGAAAAGGGACAGTCGCTGGTGGAGTTTGCGCTGATCCTGCCTCTCATGCTGCTTCTGCTGTGCGCCATCGTGGACTACGGCTGGCTGTTCACGCACGAGCTGGTGCTGTCCACCGCCGTGCGCGATGGAGCGCGGGTGGGCATCACCTGCGCCGAGGACAGCAGCTTCGCCGCGCAGGTGCGGGACTGCGTGCGGCAGGAGTGCAGTCTCTTTGACCGGAACACCCTCGCCATTACGACCTATGTCCACAACGGCGACGTTGTGGTGCGCGCCGACTACGACCTGTCCATGCTCACGCCCATGGCGGCGCTGTTCGTCGGCGGCATGAGCTACCACATGGATGCGAGCTGCACCATGCGGGCGGAGTGAGGCGACCCATGCGAAAACGGATCTTTTCGGAGTGCGGTCAATCCTCCGTACTCTTTGCGCTGGCGCTGGTCGTGATGATGGGCTTCGCGGCGTTCAGCGTGGACATCGGCGTGCAGGCCTACACAAAGCGCCGCCTGCAAAACGCCGCCGATGCCGCCGCCATGTCCGGTGCCTTCGAGCTTCCGAACGCCGATGCCGCCCGCGCCGCCGCGCGGGAGTACGCGGAGCGGAACGGTGTCGAGACAGTGAATGTCCGCGTCACGACCCCCTACGAGGGCAGCGCCGACCTCATCGAGGTCGTCTGCACCGAGACCGTCCCCTATACCTTCGCCCGCGTCCTCGGCTTCAACCAAACGGAGGTCTCCGCGCGCACCGTGGCGGAGAGCAGCGGACAGAACGGCCCCTTCGGCTATGCGCTTTTCTCCGGCGACCCGGGCTACGGGCTCAACCTCTACGGCGGCTACAACATCATAAACGGCGGTGTCCACTCGAACTACTCGATCACACTCAACGGCAACGAGCAGCGCATCGACGGCTCGGTCGAGGCGGTGACGAGCTTCACCATGATCGGCTCCGATCAGCGCATCACCGGCCGCTGTCAGGCCGCCACCATCACCACCTACGGCGAGCGCATCAACATCCAGCAGCGCTATCCCAAGGCGGGTCCCTACGTGGAAATGCTGGATTTCTCCGAGGAGATCAAGGAGGCCGCCCGCGCCGCGGGGCAGTGCTACCACGGCGACCGCACCTACAACGGCTGCAACATCAACGTCAACGCCCCCATCTACATCGACGGCAACCTCACCATCAACGGCGACACCTTTCACGGTAACGGCGTGGTGCTCGTCTCCGGCAACATCACCTTCAACGGCTCCAACCCCGCCTCCGCGGGCTCTTCCGTCTGCTTCTACTCGCAGCACGGAAACATCACGATAAACGGCGACTCCGCCGTGCTCGACGGGCTTGTCTACGCCCCCGAGGGCTCCATCATCTTCAACGGCTCCAACCAGACCGTCCACGGGCGCGTCGTCGGCTACCGCGTGTACTTCAACGGCGACCGCTTCACGATCAGCGCCTCCACGGAGACCTTCGATTTTCTTCCGAAGCGCAGCGTCAAGCTGACGCGATAACATCGGCTATTCTCGGGCATCCGCCCGTTTCACAGGAGATACAACATGAAAAAAACACGCATTCTCGCCGCGCTGCTCGCCATTGTGGTCATCATCCTGCTGGCGCTCATCCTGCTGCCGCAGGAGGAGTCCGTCCGCTCTCCGGACACGCCGGTGGAGCTTGCGAAAAGCGTGGTGGTCGCCGCCGTCCCCATCGCCGCCTACGACACCATCACACCGGAGATGCTCACCACCGTGGACTATCCCGCGGGGCTCGTGCCGGAGGGCGCTTTTACGGGCATGGACGAGCTGACGGGGGCCAAAGCGCTCACCGAGCTTTCCGCGCAGGAGATGATCCTCGCGAATCACGTCATGACCGCGCCGGAGCAGGCGACAAAGCTGGCGCTGAAGGTGCCGGACGGCTACCGCGCCGCGAGCGTCGCCGTGGACGATGTGACGGGCGTGTGCCATCAGATCCGCGCCGGCGATCATGTGGATATCTTTTTTTCCACCATGGACATCGACCAAAACACGCTGGATGCGTTTTCCGCGTTTGAGCGGGGCGAAGTGTTCGGGGAGGATGCCGGGGCGGAAAGCGAGCCCGCGAGCGAATATCTCGCCTCCGCCCGCTATGTGACCATTCCCCTCCTGCAAAACATCGAGGTGCTGTCTCTGGATCAGGCGATGACCGACGCGCCGCCTGCCGCGGACGGACAAAACCATTTTTACGCCACCGTGACGCTCTCCCTGCTGCCGGAGGAGGTGCTCCGCCTCGCCTGGGCGCACAACGAGGGCTCGGTCTACCTCGCACTGCGCGGCGTGGGCGACGAGCAGCTTGTGGAGCTCCAGCCCTACTATGTTTTTGATGCCTTCGGGCTCAACGCCCCCGCGGAAGGAGATGACGAGCCGTGATCCGCGTATTTCTCTACGGTCAGACGGAGCAGATGCAGGTGTTCCGCCAGATGCTCAAAAAGAGCGACGAGATCAGCGTCGTGGGCACGACGGACAAGGAGCAGGAGGTGCTGGACGAGCTGCGGCGAAAAAAGGCGGACGTGCTTTTGACCTACGTGGACGAAAGCCCCGCGCTCTACCGCACCACCCAGCAGGTCTATATGCTCTACCCCCGCTGCATCAACTTCGCGCTGGCGCCGAAAAGCCTCTGCGAATCCGCGTCGTCGAAAATGGTACAGAACGGCATCCACTACATCTACGAGGATTCGCTGGATGAAGCGGAGCTGATCTCCTACCTCCAAAACGCCTGCACCGTCGAGGCGAGCCGCCGCAGCGCGCTGGAGGACGGCGGCTCCGGGCTCACCTCCTCGCAGGTCATCAGCTTTTACGGACCCAAGGACGGACTGGGGCGCTCTACCTTTCTGATGAGCTACGCCGTGGAGCTTGCCAAGCGGCGGCAGCGGGTCATCGTCGTGGATGCCGATCTGCGCTTCGGCGACATCCATCTGCTTGCGAAGATCGAGAACAAGGAGACGCTGGCGGAAATGCTGCAGGAGCGCAGCAGCCCCACCATCGATGTCATCCGCCAGTACATCAGCTACCATCGCTCCGGTGTCAACATCCTCTGCGCCCCGCGCAACGTGGAATACGCCGAAAAAATACAGGGGAAGCAGCTCGAAACGATCATCAGCGCCCTGCGCCCCTATTACGACTACATCCTTCTCGACACCGCCTCGAGCTTCGACGAGATCACCTACACCTGCTGCGAGCAGTCGAACAGGGTCTATCTGGCGGTCCGACCGGATATCTCCTCGCTGAATCACGCCAAAATGATCCTCTCGCTGCTGGAATCGCTGGGACATAAGGACAAGATCCGGTTGCTGTTTTTCGAGCTTGCGAAGCGGGGCGAGATCGACCCCGCCAAGACCGAGCAGGTGCTCGGCGTGCCCGTGGAATACGCCGTGCCCTACGACGGCAAGGTCGCCGTGCAGGCGCTCAATCAGGGCGAGCCGGTGGCTTCCATGTTCCCGCGCAGTGCCCTCGCCAAGGCGTGCCGGAGCGCCGCCGAGCGCACGCTTGAAAAGCCTGAAAAGAGGAAGAAGAAATGAGCGAGCCGTCCCTGAGCTTTTACGACCGTCTGGCGCAGCTCCACGGCAGCGCCGAGGCGAAACCCGCGGCATCGGCGCAGGCAGCCTCCCCCTTTTCCGCCGCGCTTCCGAATCGCGCTGCCGACAAATACGCCGAGCTGAAAAAGCAGATCATGTCGTCCGTCATCGACCAGGTCAACGACCTCGCCATGCAGGGCGGCAGCGACGTCAACCTCCAAAGCCTCATCACCGATGCCGTCAACCGCTGCGGCGCGGACATTCCCCGCTCCGACCGCATCCGGCTGGTGCAGGAGGTTTTGCACGAGGTGGACGGGCTCGGCCCGCTGGAGGAGCTGATGGCAGACCCCTCCGTCACCGAGATCATGGTCAACGGCCCCTCGCAGGTCTATGTGGAGCGCCGCGGCAAGCTCGAACTGAGCGAGGTCTGCTTTGAAAACGATGCCCACGTTATGAAGATCATCGACCGCATCGTGTCCCGCGTGGGTCGCCGCTGCGACGAGGCGAATCCCATGGTGGACGCGCGTTTGCAGGACGGCTCCCGCGTCAATGCGGTCATCCGTCCGATCGCACTCTGCGGTCCCACGCTCACCATCCGCCGCTTCAACTCCTCCCCGCTGCAGGCGGGCGATCTGGTGCGCGGCGGCTCCATGTCCTACTCCATGGCTTCCTTTCTGGAAGCCTGCATCAAGGGACGCTGCAACGCCATCGTCGCGGGCGGCACCGGCAGCGGCAAGACCACGCTTCTGAACGTGCTGTCCGGCTACATCCCCGAGACAGAGCGCATCGTGACCATCGAGGACGCGGCGGAGCTTCAGCTCAACCAGTCCCACGTCGTCACGCTGGAAAGCCGTCCCGCCAACATCGAGGGCGCGGGTGCCATCACCATCCGAGATCTGGTGCGAAACGCCCTGCGTATGCGCCCCGACCGCATCATCGTCGGCGAGGTGCGCTCCGGCGAGACGCTGGATATGTTGCAGGCGATGAACACCGGACACGAGGGCTCCCTCACCACCGTCCACGCCAACTCCCCCCGCGATGTCATCTCGCGTCTGGAGACCATGGTGCTGATGAGCGGCATGGAGCTGCCCGTCCGCGCCATCCGCGACCAGATATCCTCCGCCATCGATCTGATCGTACAGCAGGCGCGCTTCCGCGACGGCAGCCGAAAGATCGTCAGCATCTCCGAGGTGCTGGGCATGGAGGGCGACACCATCACCCTGCAGGACATTTTCGTGTTCAAGCCCGCGGGCGTGGACGCGCAGGGCAAGATCTGCGGCAAGCACGTCGCCACGGGCATCCACCCCAAAATCCTCACCAAGCTCAAAGAGAACGGCATCCTCGTCCGCGACGAGTGGTTTGTGTCCTGAAGGAGGCGAAGAATATGCTGCGAATCGGGCTCTTTGCCCTGCTGAGCATAGCCGTGGTGCTGGTCGTCTGGTGGGCATTTTTCAAAAAGACGGAGCTGGACAAACGCCTCGATGCCATCCGGAGCCTGTCCGACGCGCCCGAGCCGGAGGCGGCGGAGCCCGTCTCCCGCCCGCGCAGGAGCTTCCGCTTTCTCCGCATCCCCGAGACGGTGAAAACCAGCATCCTCTCCGCCGGCATTCTGCTGCGGGTGGAGGAATTTGTGATGATCTGGATCGCCATCAGCTTCCTCCCCGCGCTCATCGTGTTCATCATCACCGGCAATCTGATCGTATCCGCCCTGCTCATTCTCGGCTGCGCCTCTCTGCCGCCGCTGTATGTGAAAATCCGGCGAAAAAAGCGGCGTGAGACCTTCAACAACCAGTTGGGCGACGCGCTGATGCTGCTGTCGAACGGTCTGCGCGCCGGCTTTTCCTTCGAGCAGGTTTTGGAGAGCGTCTCCCGCGAGCTGCCGCCCCCCATCTCGCAGGAATTCTCCCGCGTGGTGCGGGAGCTGAAAATGGGCGTGAGCATGGAAGACTGCCTCCTGTCCATGACGGAGCGCATGGAGAGCACCGACCTGCGGCTGCTCACCTCCGCCGTGCTCATCCAGCGGCAGGTCGGCGGCAATCTCGCGGACATTCTGGACACCATCTCCGGCACCATTCAGGATCGCATCCGCATCAAAAACGGCATCAAAACCATGACCGCGCAGGGGCGCATCTCCGGCTATGTGATCGGCGCGCTGCCGGTGCTCATCTTCATCGGTGTCTCCGCCATCAATCCGGAGTATATGCAGATGTTCTACGAGACCACGCTCGGTCATGTTCTGCTCGGCATCTCCGTCGGCATGGAGATTCTGGGCTTTGCCATCATCCGCAAGATCATCAACATCGAAACCTAAGGAGGAGTCCACCATGCGTCTGCGTCTGGCGATCGGCTGCACGGGGCTGCTGGTCTATCTGCTGTGCATCCTGATTTTGGGCGGCAAAGCCCGCGCCGCCGACAATTTGAATCGCCGCCTCGAGCGCATCCGCAGCAGCGACCGTTTCGGCGCGGAGCAGGACAGCGAGCTGTCGCTCCCCTTTGCCGAGCGGGTGTTCCGTCCGGCGTTCAGCAAGCTCATCCGCACGCTGGGCAATCTGGTGCCGCTGAGCAAGAAGGCGCAGACCGCGCTGAGCGAATCGCTCCGCAGCGCGGGCATAACGAAAAGTGCGCGGGACTATCTCGCGAGTCTGGAGCTTCTGTATGTGCTGATCGCGCTGGCGGCGGTCATCGTCTGCCGTCTGATTTTGCACTGGGACCTGTTGCGGACGGCGCTGATCCTGCTCGCGGCGCTGCTGGCGCTCTATACGCTGGCTCGTTTCCGGCTAAAAAAACAAGCCGCGGCACGCAGCGCGCAGATCGAAAACGATATGCCGGAGATCCTCGACCTGCTGAGCGTCAGCGTCTCCGCCGGACTGGGCTTCGATCAGGCGCTGCAATACGTGGTGGAGCGCTGCGACGGCATCCTCGCGGCGGAGCTGGCGGGGACGCAGCGGGAGATACGGCTCGGCAAATCGCGCATCGACGCGCTGAAGGGACTGGCGGAGCGCGGCAGAGCCGAATCGCTCCGTATGTTCGTCAGCGCCGTGACGCAGGCGGACACGCTGGGCATCGCCATCTCCAACATCCTGCAGGTACAGGCGGAGAGCGCTCGCACGCAGCATAAGCAGCGCGTCGAGGAAAAGGCCGCCAAGCTGCCCGTCAAGGTGCTGCTGCCGTTGGTTTTGTGCATCTTTCCGGTCATTTTCATCATTCTTCTCGGGCCCGCCGTGCCGAAGGTACTGGCGGCGTTTTAAGAAAAGGAGGACACCATGCAGATCTGGTCAAACGAACAATGCCTCGTCCCCCGCCTCGCGGTCGCCGACAGCTTTGCCCGCCGCTTCATCGGGCTCATGGGACGACGCTCCATGGCGGCGGACGAGGGGCTTCTGCTGACGCGTTGCGGCAGCATCCATACCTGCTTCATGCGCTTCCCCATCGATGTCATCTACCTCTCCCGCGCCCATACCGTGCTGGACTCCGAGACCGTGAAGCCGTGGCGCATGGGGAAGCTCGTCAAAGGTGCCGCACACGTTCTGGAGTTGCCGGAGGGCTGCCGCGGGCAGTTCCCCGCCGGATGCCGTTTGGAAGTCAGACAGGAGGAATGGACATGAAAAAAGAAAGCTGCCTCACGGAAGAAGCCGCGGCGACGGTCATCGCCGAGCCGCGGGACGAGCTCACCGCGCTGCGGGAGGATGCCGCCGCGCTCGATCGTACGCTGAAAAAATCGCTGTTCGGCTATTCTAAAGCCGCCGTCGAAGCCTATATCGCGCAGCTTGACCGCGATGCCGAGCAGATGCGGGCGAGTCTGGAAGCGCAGATCAAGGCGCTCTCAGCGGAGTGCTCCGGACTCTCCGAGGAAAACGCCCTGCTGCGTCGGCAAATGACACGCGCCGACGACGAACGGGACAGCCTCCGGCGGGCACTGCGGGCGGCGCAGCAGCACAGCGAGGAGCTCGGGCAAAAGCTCGAAGCCGCCCTCGGAGAGCTCGAAGCGGCTCTCGCCGAGCTGGAAGCGCAGCAAACCGCGCCGCTCCCCGCGTCCGATGCGGACGCGCGTTTGCAGGAAACACTGGCGGAAAAGGATGCCCTGTCCGAGCTTTTGAGCGAGTATCAGGCGCGGGAAAAGGACTATGTCCTGCTCCGGCAGCAGAACGACGAGCAAAAAGCGGTGATACGGGACCAGAAAAAGACCGTGGACGAGCTTTTGCGGGAAATGGAGCAGCAGCTCGACCAGTTCCGCCTGCTCTCCGAAGCCCTGCAGGGCGAAAAGGACAGCGTCTGTCGGCTGACCGGCGAAAAGAGCGAGCTGCAAACGCAGAATCTGGAGCTGCGGGAGAAGCAGGAAGCGCTCACCCGCCAGTTCCTCCGGCTGGAACGGGAGTCCATGCGCCTGAATCGCAGTCTCCTGTCCGAAGCAGAGGACGAAGCGCCGTCGCCCGACCCGCTCCCCGATGCCGAAAACAGCGAAGCGGAGTGCGGCGAGCCCGTGATACGGGCGCACGAGATCAGCCGCATCATCAGCCTCAACACCCGCAGCCTGCAAGCATCGTCCAATTAAAATGAAAAGTCGCTGTGCTTCGACACAGCGACTTTTTTCAAAATGCCCCAAATACAAAATCGCAACCCAGCAAAGCGGTTGCGATTTTGAAAGGAAGATGGAAGCTTCGGATATGGAGCTTTCGCCCTTAGGCGGAAGCGAAATGGAGAAGCTTTCATCTTGAACTTCCCCCAAAAAGTTGGACAGAGGGTTAATAAACCCACACAGAGTATAGCACAAGAATCAAGCGTTGTCATGCAGAGCGTTGCGGTAGGCAGCAGGACTGGTTTTCAGTCTGGAAACGATGCGGTCGTTGTTGTAGTACAGAATGTACTCATGGATCGCTTTTTTCAGGTGATTCAGGGAGTGGAAGGAGAACTCCTTATCGTAGTACATCTCGGTTTTCATCCGACCGAAGAAGTTTTCTGTGGGCGAATTGTCCAGACAGTTTCCTTTTCGGCTCATGCTCTGAGTAATCCCATGCTCGCGCAGGAACTTCTGATAATACAGCATTTGATACTGCCATCCTTGATCCGAGTGCAGGATTGCACCGTTCAGATGTTCGCCGTGCTCACCGACTAAGCGGTCAAGCATTCGTTTGATTTGGTTGAAGTTGGGCCGTTCGGATAGGTCGTAGGCCAGAATCTCGCGGGTGTGAAAGTCGATGACGGGCGAGAGATACAGCTTGCCGTACTGTGTGATGAATTGTGTGATATCCGTACCCAGCTTTTCATAGGGCTTGGAAGTCGAAAAGTCCCGATCCAGAACATTCGGCGCAAGCGTTCCCACCTGACCTTTGTAGGAGTGATACTGCCGCTTCTTGGGATACGCGGAGAGGCCATGCTCCCGCATGATGCGTTCTACGCGCTTCTTATTGACGGCATAGCCCCGATTCTTCAGCTCCTGCGTGATCCGGGGACAGCCGTACTTGCCCCTGCTTTCGCGGAACACTTCTTCTATGAGCCGCAGAAGCGCCTGATCCTTCTCGATCTTATCTGTAAAGTGCTTGACCTCATAGTAGAACGTGGACCGTGGCAGTTCCGCTATTTCCAATAGGGTCTGGAGAGAATACTGCTCCCTTAATTCGCAGATGATTTGGACTTTTTCTTTGACGGTCTGCTTCTCTCGAGAATTAGGGAGTACAATTTTTTTAGGTATTCATTCTCCGCTTCCAGATGCTGCAATCGCTCTTTCAGCTCCTGGCTGGCAACCGCATTTTGTCTATCCTCGTGCAGAAGGTAATTCTTCCGGCTGTGGCTCGTCTGTATGGCCTCTTCGCCGCCGGACTTGTATTTTTTGATCCAGTCCCGCAGAACGGAATAGTCGGTAAGCCCCAGGTCCACGGCGATGCTGCGAATGGATTCGTTTCCTTCGATGTATCGCTTGATGGCGGCCAGCTTATATTCCCGGCTGTATGTCTTGGGACC
>JAZUEL010000056.1:0-15726 GCA_045640125.1 Oscillospiraceae bacterium | reverse complement strand
TGTTTGATTATGCGAGCTCTTTTTTGATTTCTTCCTTGATCCGCTTCAAATCGCCGCTTGTCAGAATCGGGATGAGGCGGTCGATTTCATGGATGGGCTTATCCCACCATTTTTATGCCAGCAGCAGCGCGATGAATTCGTCGTCAAAGCGCTTGCGGATTTGCTTTGCCGGATTGCCCGCGACGATGCTGTACGGCTGCACATCGCTCCCGACCACGCTGCTCGCGCCGATGATGGCACCGTCGCCGATGTGAACGCCCGGCAGGATGACCGCGTTCTGCCCGATCCAGACATCGTTACCGATGACGGTATCGCCCTTAAAGGGCATATCCTCCGCCGCGGGAGGCTCCATATTCCAGCCCTCCATCGTATAAAACGGAAAGGTCGAAACGGCGTTCATTTGATGATTGGCATCGTTCATCATGAACTCAACGCCCGCGGCGATCTGGCAGAACTTGCCGATGATGAGCCGGTCGCAGCTCCACGGGTAGAAGTGCGTCACATGGCTTTCAAACTCGGAATCGGCGATGTAGGTGAACTCTCCGACAACGATGCGCGGGTCGCTCACCGTCGGCCTCACATAGATTTCTTTTTCATATCCGGCGATCGGATGCACCGTATTCGGGTCGGGGATGTTCACGCCTCTGCCCTCCTCACGCAAATAAGAATTGCACCAGCAGCATATATGTAATCGTTCCGCTCAAAATACTCAAAAGCGTGTTGCGCTTCCAGACATAGCTGCCCACCACGAGCACGCCCGCGATCAGCTCCGGCAGAAAGTCCGCCGCCGACTGAAAGCTCACGCCGCGCAGACAGTAGACCACCAGCATCGCCATCACCGCATAGGGCAGCACCTCGCCGAAATAACGCAGCCACGTCGGAGTCTTCCCGCCCGCGAACAGCACGAAGGGCGCAAAGCGCAGCGCCGCCGTAACGAGCGCGATGACCGCAATGGCGAGGGCGGCTTTTTCGTTCGTCATACCGTCGCCTCCTTTGGCTTAATCAGAAGCAGCACAAGGAGGATCAGCACCATGGACGGGATCAGAAAGCTGTCCGCGCCGAACACGAGCAGGCATCCGACGGATGCCGCCAGCCCCGCCAGCGCGGGAAAATGCTCTTTCGCATTCAGCCACTGCTCCGTGAACACCACCAGAAACAGCGCGGTCAGCGCAAAGTCGATGCCCTCGGTGTTGATGGGCAGCACCTGCCCCAGCACAGAGCCGAGCGCCGTTCCGATTAGCCAGTAGAGCTGGTCGGCGAGCGACACGGCGAAGCAGTAGTCAAGGCTCGGATCGCCGAGGCAGACGAGCGAATAGGTCTCGTCCGTCAGAGCGAAGATCATATAGGGCTTGCGCCAACCCGCGCCCTTGTAGCGCTCCGCCACGGAAAACCCGTAAAACAGATGCCGCGCATTGACCGCGAGCGTCGTCAGCGCCACCGTGAGCAGCGACGCGCCGCCCGCGAGCAGCCCCACTGCCGCATACTGCATGGAGCCCGCGTAGACAAACAGGCTCATCGCCAGCGCCCACACGATGCCGTAGCCGTTCGCGTGCATAACGATGCCGAAGCCCATGCCGATGACGAGATACCCCGCCATGATCGGCAGGGTATCTTTTATTACTGTTTTCAAGCTGGCATTTTTCATTCTTCCGGAATATACACCATGTAGCCGCCCGCAGCCTCCGACGGCGACCAGCTGAACGCGGGCACAAAGCGGGCATCGCTGCCGCCGAGGGCGAGCGCCGTGCTGCGGTCTGATTCAAAATAGTCGTTTGTGGTGTAGACGCATATACGGTCAAAGAGCCGCCAGAACAGCTCCGCGTCCTGTCCGCTGAGGCCGTCCTCCCCTGCGAGGGCGGACGAATCGACGAACACGCCCAGCTTCACGCCGCTGCCCTGCATTCCCTCCGCCAGCTTCCGCGCGAGCTGACACACGGCGGAATGCGGATTCGGCGCGCCGCGCAGTGTCACGGAATAGCGAAGGTTTTCGGGCTCGACGGACGGATGGCAGAGATCGTCCAGCCAGATCTCGTCAAAGCCGAGCGCCGCCAGCTCCTGCATGAGCGCGAGCGCATAGCTGCGCAGCTCGCGGCCGTAGGGGTCGAGCCAATAGTTGCCGTTTCCGTCCTTATAGGGCATCCCCTCCGCCGTCAGCAGCGAGATCGGCCAGTTGCGCACCGCCATAAGATCGTCCGCGCACACGCTGAGCTTGGCGATCACAGTCAGCCCCTTTTCCTGGAGCGGCGCGATCACATCGGCAAACACGGTCATGCCGTTCGTGCCGTAGGCCGCCGCCTGCGGGACCGCCGATGCCCACGCGAGCTGTCCGCTGTAGTCCTTCATCTCGAGCACCACGGTGTCGCAGCCCGCCTCCTGCGCCGACGCTACCGCCGCCGCGAGTTTCACAGAGTCGCGCACCTGCGCAAACGGGATCAGCCGCGCATGAAGCTCCGCCGCATCCTCGCCCACGGGCAGGCTGACATCGCTGAAATCCGGCTCCCGAAACACGATGTTCACCTGCATCCCCGTCACATCCGGTGTCACAGTGACCGGAGCCGGCTCATCCGCGGCGACTGTTTCGGACTGGTGGAATTCCAGCGAAACGCCGTCCTCTCCGTAGACGATGAACTGCTGCAGCCCGTAAAAAGCCACCACAGCCCCGACCACCAGAAAGGCCAGAACAAAGAGCAATATGAGCAAGGGTGTGCGGAATTTCCGCCTGCCCTTGTAAATGTCCTGAGGACGGTAGGGCATAATCAGCCTTCAAACTCCTTTATCATGCCGACACGGCGGATATGCTTCTCCACGCCGGAGAAGGAGGTGTTGAGGAATATTTCCATGATCTTCTTCGCCAGCTCCGGCCCGACGGTGCGCCCGCCGAGGCAGAGGACGTTCGCATCGTTGTGCTGACGGGTCATCTCCGCGCTGTAGCAGTCGGAAACGAGCGCAGCGCGGATGCCGCGGAATTTGTTCGCCGCCATGGACATACCGATGCCCGTGCCGCAGACGAGGATGCCCTTGTCCGCCTTGCCGTCCAGCACGGCGCGGCAGACCTTTTCGGCGTAGACGGGATAATCCACGCTGCCTGTATCGTAGCAGCCGTAATCTTCAAATTCAATGCCTTGTTCCCTGAGCGCGGCGATCAGCTCCTGTTTGAGACCAAAGCCGCCGTGATCCGATGCGATAACAACCATGGTAAAACTCCTTTATATGCGATGAAATTCGGGTTTGTGCTTTTTGAATGTGGCAACATAGGCAAAGCCGAGGCTTTGCAGCAGTGCATAGCCCTCGCGGATGCACTTCGCGGCATCGCGGACGCAATGGGCATCGGAGCCGACGGTGACGATCTCGCCGCCGAGCTCCCGATAGAATCGGAGAATCTCCGCCGACGGGAACGGACCGCAGCCGTCGCGGATGCCGGAGCAGTTGATCTCGATCCCCCGACCGTTTTGGATAATCGTTCGCAAAAGCGCCTCGAGCGCCTCGCCGTTTCGCGCGAGCGTCAGCCCCTCGTCCATGCCCTGCTGCCACATATAGCGCCGTATATAGCCGATGTGCGCCATAACATCGAAGCAGTTCGTCCGCGCGACGGACAGCAGCGTTTCGAGGTAATGCTCCATATAGTGTCGGCACTGCTCCGCCGTTTCATAACGAAGATTGATGTAGTCGCCGTACTCGGGCGTGATGTGCAGCGAGCCGAGGACAAAATCCAGCCCCTCGGCCTCGTACAGCTCCCGCGCCAGCTCCGGATAAAAGATCGTCTCCCCCAGCTCCATGCCGAGGCGGACATCCAGGTCCGCGGGAAGCTCATCCCGTATCCGTTCATACTCCGCCGAGACCCGCTGCGCGACCGTCCGGCAAGGCGGATAAAAATCCAGCGTGTGCCAATCCACCGTGTCGCAGTGGTCGGTGAAGCAAAGACAGTCGATGCCCGCGGCGCGTTCGGCGCGTGCCATGGCGAGCATAGTGTCCTCCCCGTCGAGAGAGATATTCGTATGGCAGTGAAAATCCGTTAAAAAGGCCATGATCCAAACCACTTCAAAACCGTATGGCTGTACGCCTCGGAGCAGCTCACGCCGCTCAGCACGGGATAGAACATCGCAAAGAGCGCGACGCAGCCGCCCGTGAAGCCGTAAACCGCCGTGCGCCAGCCGCCGCGAGCGCGCATATCGCGCAGCAGATACGCGATCGCCAGCGTGAGGAAGATCGTGCAGGGGAAATAGTGATACGCAAAGGTCAGGCGCGACACCGGCACCCAGGGCAGAAGATTGACGAGATAGCCGAACACGATGAACGCCGCCGTCCGGTCACGGTCGCGCACCGCCACCGCCGCCACCGCGATCATCGCCGCGAGACCGCCCCAGCTCAGAAGCGGGTTGTTGAACGCCGCGATCGCCGAGCGGCTGCCCGCGGGGTAGTAGTCCAGCCAGTAGAGAATGGGGCGCGCGTCCACCAGCCACTGATACCAACGGGAGGAATAGGGGTGCTCCGCCACGAGCTGGGAATGGTAGCTCCACATATAGCTCTGGTTGTCCAGCACGATGCGGAGATAATCCCGCGAGAAGAACATTTTCACGCCTCGCAGCCCCTGCGAAAGACCGTAGGCATAGTAGCTGACGTAGTAAATGAACGCCGGAATGACCACGAAAAACAGCAGACACCACAGGACGTTGCGTCCGAAGTCGCCCCACGCGGCTCTCCCCCGCCGCCGGAAGCTCCGCAGCCAGTAATAAAGCCACAAAAGCGCCAGTCCCGCGCCGGCATAAAAGCCCGTCCACTTGCTCGCCGCGCCGAGCCCGAAGCCCAGACCGCACAGCGCCAGATACAGCCGCCGGTGCGTATCCTCCGTCAGCCACAGCCACATGAACAGGAACATCAGCAGAATGAAAAACGTCACATAGCTGTCGATGGTGGCGATGCGGCACTGCGTGAAGTGCATGAAATCGAAGGCAAAAATCACCGTGCCGCAGGCGCTGACGACCGTGTCTCGGAACATTTTTTTCAAGAGGACATACAGCGCGGGCAGCATCAGCACGCCCATGAGCGTCCCCGAAAAGCGCCAGCCGAAGGGGGTCATGCCGAAGGCGCGGATGCCGAGCGAGAGGATGAGCTTGCCGAGCGGCGGATGCGTGATCTCGTAGGGCCAGACCGTCTGAATGTGTTCATACGCCGTGCGGGCGTGGTAAATTTCGTCAAAGTAGCTGCCGTTTTGGTAGCTCGCGCGCTCCGGCACGAGCTCCTGCTCGTCCAGAAGCGCTTCGCAGCCCGCCGCGGGGATCAGGCGGGATGCGTCGATGCGCTCGCCGTTTTCGTCCCAGAGGGCGAGCTCCCCAAGCCACTGCTCCCCGCCCGAGATGATGCGGACATAGCGCGTCGGGCCGACGTAGGCATCGAGCGCGGCATCGTTCCAGCGGAAAAGCTGCACATAGCTCTGCGTCATGCCCGAGGTCCCGTCGTCGGTTTTCTGCGCGATCCAGCTCACGCCGTCGGCGGAAAATTCCAGTGTGTAGTCGTAGGGTCCGAGACCGGAATAGTAGCGCAGCGCGGTAATGCGCGTCGGCTCCTCCAGTTCGATCTGGGCGTACTGATTGCCCTCCGTGTAATGGAGAAAGCTCTGCGGGGCCTCGGTGTCCCCCAGCCCGATAAAGGCGACGAGCGCCCAGACGAGCGTGATGACCGCAAGACAAAGGCTGTCCTTTTTCGACCAAAACGGCTCCGGCATCCGCTCCTGCACCGGCTGCCGACAAGCGGATGCCCAGTGCAGCAGCCACAGCAATATGCCAACCGCCGCCGCCAGCGGAAAAACAACAGACAACATAGAAAAACAGTGCTCCCAATCCTTTTTCTATATTATATACCAAAACTTCCCCCGACGCAATCCACGAAAGCGGCGGCGGCGCGTTTGGCGATTGATTTTTAATGCGGAAAATGTTATACTGAAAAAAATTTTTTGGATTGAGGTGGTAATTCCATGGGTACCGGAGGCTCCCATCTCAGTAAAAACAGCGGCAGGAGCGAAAGCTCCGTTGAGCGCCGCAGCACACGCAGCGTCGAGGCTTCCGCCGTCGAGCGCCGCAGCACACGCAGTGCCGAGACTTCTCCCGTTGAGCGCCGCAGCACACGCAGCGTCGAGGCTTCTCCCGTCGAGCGCCGCAGCACACGCAGCGCCGAGGCTTCCGCCGTCGAGCGCCGCAGCACACGCAGCGCCGAGGCTTCCGCCGTCGAGCGCCGCAGCACACGCAGTGCCGAGACCACGGCGCGCCGCGCGGCGGAGCCGACCTTCCGCCGCAGCACCGAGCCCGTTCGGGTCGATGCGCCCGCCGCGAAAAAGAGCGGCACCGCCCGCAAAAAGAAACGCCGCAAGGGCGGCGTTCCCTCGTGGCTGATCCTTGTGCTGCTGATCGCGGGTATGCTCTTTGCCGGATTCATGCTGACCAAAACCATCGTCAGCTACCGCAAAAACCGCGCCTCCTACGACGCGCTGCGCGATGTCGCCGTCGTCCAGCTCTCCCCCGGTCCGCGCACCGTTCTGAAAGAGACCGCCGAGGGCGAGGTCATCGAGGAGGTCGTGCAGTCCGAGGTCCCCATTTCGGTGGACTGGGACACGCTCCGCGCGACCAACTCCGACATCATCGGCTGGCTCTACTGCCCCGACACCGTCATCAACTACCCCGTCGTGCGCGCCACGGACAACAACAAATACCTGACCACCAACTTTGAGGGCAGCTACAACGCCGGAGGCGCTCTGTTCGCCGACTATGGCAGCTCCGTGGGCTTCCGCTCCTCGCACCTCATCATCTACGGTCACAACATGAAGGACAACTCCATGTTCGGCACGCTGAAAAGCTACGGCGACCCGAAGTATTTCGAAAAGCATCCCGTGTTCTACTTCCTCACGCCCGATCAGGCCTACCGCGTCGATCTGCTGGATGCCGCCACCATCAGCGCCACGCTGGACAACTACCCCACCTATTTCGGCGAGGGCGAAACGCTGGAGTCCTACGTCGGGCGCATCAGCCGCAACGTCTACTGGTTCAACGACCAGGCCGACTATCAGAACAACCAGCTCATGACCATGTCCACCTGCACCTCCTCGGACGCAAATCGTCTGATCGTCCAGGGTGTCATGGTGCCGATCGAGTAATTGAATACCGACCAAAGAAAAAGGAGAGTCCGAAAAGACTCTCCTTTTTGATATTTCACCTCTTTGGCCCCCCTGTGTAAGGGGGGCTGGCTCGGCGTAGCCGAGACTGGGGGGTTGTTCCGCGCAGCTCGACAGAAGAGACAATCCCTCCGCCTCGCATACGCTCGGCACCTCCCTTTACACAAGGGAGGCTTTACAGCGGCTGGATTGCAGTGCCCTCATTTACCACGCGGCGAAGATTTTTGCCGCGAGACGATCTCAAACGAGCGACGGCGTATCGGGTATACGTCGAGCGGGTTTGAGGAAGTATTCGCGGCAAAAGGCTCGCCGCCCTTAGCCACCCAAGTAGGCTTTCCTAACTTCTTCGCTCGCGGCCAGCTCCGCGCCCGTGCCGGAGAGCGTAATGCGTCCGGTCTCAAGGACGTAGGCACGATCCGCCACCGCCAGCGCCATGCTGGCGTTCTGCTCGACGAGGAGGATGGTGGTGCCCTCCTCATGGAGCTGGCGGATGATGTCAAAGACCTGATCGACCAGGATGGGCGCAAGACCCATGGACGGCTCATCCAGCATCATGAGCTTCGGATTCGACATGAGCGCACGACCGATCGCCAGCATCTGCTGCTCGCCGCCGGAAAGCGTGCCCGCCACCTGACGGCGGCGCTCCTTCAGACGCGGAAACAGCGCGTACACGCGCTCGAGTCCCGGGTCGATCTCCGCATTGGAGCGGGTAAAGGCACCCATCTCCAGATTTTCCTGCACGCTCATCTGCTGGAAGATACGCCGTCCCTCGGGGACGTGCGCCAGACCCTCGCGGACGATGTGGTCGGGCAGGGTCTTCATGATGGAGTGACCGTCGAACTGAATGTCGCCCGAATGGCTGCGGAGCAGACCGGAGATGGTGTTCAGCGTGGTGGTCTTACCGGCACCGTTGGCACCGATGAGCGTGACGATCTCGCCCTCATCAACGCAGAAAGAGACATTGCGGATGGCATGGATCGCGCCGTAGCCGACGTTGATATTATTGACCTCAAGCAGCATGGCTCATCCCTCCTTCTTCTTGCCGAGATAGGCTTCGATGACCGCGGGGTCGGCCTGAATCTGCTCGGCGGTGCCGCGGGCAATGACCTTGCCGAAGTTCAGCACCACGATGCCCTCGCAGATGCCCATAACAAGGCTCATATCGTGCTCGATGAGCAGCACGGCGATGTGGAACATATCGCGGATCTTGGCGATGTTTTCCATCAGCTCCGTGGTCTCCGAGGGGTTCATACCGGCGGCAGGTTCGTCCAGCAGCAGCACGGACGGGTTCGTCGCCAGCGCACGGACGATCTCCAGACGGCGCTGCGCACCGTAGGGCAGAGAACCGGCGAGATCGTTCGCCATGTCACCCATATCGAAGATCGCCAGCAGATCCATCGCCCGCTCATGCGCCACGCGCTCGGTGCGCCAGTACTTCGGCAGGCGCAGCAGCGAGGAGCCGAGACCGCAGTTGGTCTCGTTGTGCAGACCGATCTTGACGTTGTCCTCGACGGTCAGATTCGGGAACAGACGGATGTTCTGGAAGGTGCGGGCGATGCCCGCCTGGTTGACCTGCGAGGTGGTCATACCGTGCGTGTCGCGTCCGTCCAGCAGGATGGAGCCGCGCGTCGGCTGATAGACCTTGGTAAGCAGGTTGAAGATGGTGGTCTTGCCCGCGCCGTTCGGGCCGATCAGCCCCGCGATCTCGGAGCGGCCGAGGGTGAGGTTGAAGTCCTGCACGGCGTGCAGACCGCCGAAGTCGATGCCGAGGTGCGAGCACTCGAGGATGGGGGTTTTGTCGAGGTCGCGCTCGGGGATCATAGCGGTGCTCGGAAGGGTGACGAGCTTGCCTTTTTCAAAGTTTTCCGGTACTTTAGCCAAGATCGTCGCCTCCTTTCTTCCGTCCGGGAATCAGCTTCTTCAAAAGCTCCTTGAGCTGATCGTTGTTCGTCGCCAGCATCACGAGGATGAGCACGATCGCGTAGATCAGCATACGGTAATTCGAGAACGCACGCAGCGCCTCGGGCAGGATGTACAGCACCGCCGCGGCGATGATGGAGCCCCAGATATTGCCGAGGCCGCCCAAAACGACGTACACCAGCACCAGAATGGAGAGGTTGAAATCGAATTTGATGGAACTCAGGCCCGAGTAATTTAACCCATACAGCGCGCCCGCCGCGCCCGCCAGTGCCGCGGAAATGACGAAAGCGATCATCTTATACTTCGTCACGGGGATGCCGAGGCTCTCCGCCGCGATGCGGTTGTCGCGGATGGCGAGAACGGCGCGTCCCGTGCGGCTGCGGATGAGGTTCAGAATCACGATCAGCGCCACCAGAATGAGGATAAAGCCCGCCGTAAAGGTGGCGATGGTCTCCGTGCCGATCGCGCCCTGCGCGCCCTTGATGATGACGCGCCCGTCGTCGAGCAGGTTGAGATCGTTCGCGCTCTTGTTGCCGCTGACGTTAAAGAGGATATGCAGGCCGTTGCTGTCCGCGCCGACGATGAGGCAGGTGATGAGGTCCTTGATGATCTCACCGAAGGCCAGTGTCACAATGGCGAGGTAGTCGCCGCGCAGACGCAGCACGGGGATGCCGATGAGGAAGCCCGCAATGCCCGCGAAGATCGCGCCGACCACGATCGCCATGACCAGCCGGAGCGCGGGATAGGGGACTACATTGATAAGGCTCTGGGAGAGGATGACACCGGAAAAGGCACCCACAGACATAAAGCCCGCGTGACCCAGCGACAGCTCACCCAGAACGCCCACGGTCAGGTTCAGCGAGATCGCCATGACGATGTAGGCGCAGATGGGCACGAGCCAGCTCGACTGCGAGCGGCTGAGCATACCCGCGTTTTTCAGCAGCAGCACCACAAAGAACACGACGATCAAAGAGCTGCCGCCGATGTAATCGCGCTTGGCATCGTGACCGAGGGTCTTGACGTAATTTGTAAATCCTTTCATACGTCTCACCTCAAACTTTCTCGGGCACATACTTGCCCAGAAGACCCGCCGGACGCACCAGCAACACCACGATCAGCACCGCAAACACGATGGAGTTGGCGAGCTGCGTGGAGATATACGCCTTGGCAAGCGATTCGATGATGCCGATGAGCAGACCGCCGAGAAAGGCTCCGGGGATGGAGCCGATGCCGCCGAACACCGCAGCGGTAAAGGCCTTGATGCCGGGCATGGAGCCGGTCGTCGGCATGAGGGTGGGATAGGACGAGCAGAGCAGAACGCCCGCGATCGCCGCCAGCGCCGAGCCGATGGCAAAGGTGACGGAGATGGTGCGGTTGACGTTGATGCCCATGAGCTGCGCCGCGCCCTTGTCCTCCGACACCGCGCGCATGGCCTTGCCCATGCGGCTGCGGGAGGTAAAGACCGTCAGCGCGATCATAATGACCACGCACGCCCCCACCGTGACGAGGGAGATATAGCTCACGGAAAGCTTGCCGCCGCCCAGATTCAGCGCGCCGGAGATAGTGGAGGGGAACACCTTGGGGTTGGCTCCGAAGATCAGCAGCGCGGCGTTCTGCAGAAAGTAGCTGACACCGATGGCTGTGATGAGCACCGCCAGCGACGGTGCCGCGCGAAGCGGCTTATAGGCCAGTCCCTCGATCACTACGCCGAGTACCGTACATACGATCATGGAGAGAAGGACGGATACCCATACAGGCAGTCCGAGATAGCTGATGGCGCAAAAAGCGATGTAGCCGCCGATCATAATGACATCGCCGTGGGCAAAGTTCAGCATCTTGGCGATGCCGTAGACCATTGTATAGCCCAGCGCGATGATGGCATAGACGCTACCCAGGCTGATCCCGCTGATCAGATAGGCCAGAAATTCCATAGCTTGGATCACCTCGTTTTATTTCTTGCAATGATACGGGGATGCCCGCGGAGCCGAAAAGACTCCGCGGGACTTTATTGTACTATTTTATGCGAGAGTTGAAACGCCTTTATGCCGCTCAGGGAGTGACATACACGCCGTCCTTGATGACGACGGCCATGGGGCCCTTGGAGACCGCGCCGTCTTCGTCCCAGGTCATGCCCGCGCCGGTCACGCCATCAAAGGTCAGCTCGGTCATCACGGGGATGAGGGCTTCGCAGATATCCTCATAGCTCATGTCGGAAGTGCAGCCGGCGGCCTCGAGAGCAGCCTTGACGATGTACACGGCATCATAGGCATCGGCAGCAAACTGGATGGGGGTCTCGTCGAATTTTTCCTGGAATTTGGTGACGAAGTTCTGGGTCAGCTCGTCTTCCGCATCGGCGGAGAAGGGGGTCAGCAGCATAACGCCCTCAGCGAGGGAGGTATCAAAGCCCTCGAGGGTCAGGATGCCGTCCATGCCGTCCACGCCGAAGAAGGTGGGAGCATAGTCCATGCCGGCGGCTTGCTGCAGGATGAGGGAAGCAGGGGTGTAGTAGATGGGCAGGAAAACCATGTCCGCACCGGCAGCCTTCGCCGCGGTGAGCTGGACGGTGAAGTCGGTGGCGGTGGCATCCGTAAAGGACTGATCTTCCACGACCTCCACGCCGATAGCTTCCGCCTCGGCAACAAAGGAGTCGTGAATGCCCTGAGAGTAATCTTCGTCACTCTTGTAGATGACAGCGACCTTGCAGTCAGGGTAGTTCTCCGCCATGTAGTCCGCGGAGGCCTTGCCCTGGTTGGGGTCGGTGAAGCAGACCTGGAACATAACGTCGTTATTCTCGAGGACCGCAGGACCGGAGCCGGACGGAGTCAGGCAGAACACACGATCTTCGTTGGCGCTGCCGACCATGGCAACGGCGGGCTTAGTGGTGACGGGGCCGACCATGATCTGCATACCCCAGTCGAGGAGGTTGTTGTAAGCGTTGATGGCCTTTTCGGCATCGTGTTCGTCGTCTTCCGCTTTAAGCTCGAACTGGATGCCGCCGAGAGCGTTGATCTCGTCCACGGCAATCTGCGCGCCGTTTTTGACCGCGATGCCGTACACGGCAGCCCCGCCGGTCAGGGGGCCGCTGATGCCGAGCTTGAAGGTGCCTTCCGCCGCAGCGGGGGCTCCTTCCGCTGCTTCTTCGGCGGGAGCCGCTTCTTCAGCAGGGGCTTCTTCCTCGGCGGCGGGGGCAGCGGTCTGAGCGCCGCAGGCGCACAGAGCGAAGACCATCATGACCGCGAGCAAAAGAGCGATGAGTTTTTTCATGATTTGTTCTCCTTTTCCAAAAATAGTTTGTTTACATCTATCAAATGAAAACCGGCTCCCGTCCCAAAGGACAGAGCCGGTTGACATTGTTTTTGATCCGGTTATGCCTTTTGGGTGGGTCTGCGGCGGTGAATAATAATAATGAGGGCAGCTACAACCAGCGCGGACAGTCGCAGGGAAATAAGAATGGACATCGCCGCAGCGATGCCCATAAGAATCATAATAACGGAAGAAGACGCACAACGAGACGCACCGGCATTCGCGGCGCTGAAACTTGTATTCATAGACATACAAGCGGTCATGGGACTTCTCCTTTCACGGGAATACCATGATACTATACGCCTGAACGCAAAATGTCAAGCAGAAAATATGTTAAAGCTTTAATGTGATAAAGAATGCTTTTTTGTCATTTTGCACAAAAACACCGCTTTCGCCCGCCTCCGAACGCTTTTCGCCTTTGCAAATCCGTTAATTTTTGTCGCGGCGGGACGACAAATACAGACTTATTGCGCTTTTTGTCGTGAATGTGGTATAATAGGTATAATCAATACAAACTGTCATTATACCTTTTATAACGGAGGTGCGTTTATGGGCAAAAAAATCAAAAGCCTCAACGTCTGGGGCCGCATCCTGTATATCGCCGTATTCGCGGTGTCGCTGGGCGTGTTCTGGCTGACCCGCTCCGGCGAGGGCTGGATCGATCTGGGTCTCAATCTCATCTTCGATCTCGCCGCCATGCTTTTCATCATCAGCTATTTTGCCGGCTCCGCCCGTCCCGTGGCGAAGCTGGTCTCGGCGCTGGACACCGTCGCGGGCTCCATCCGCAGCCGCGCCGCCACCTCCGAGCCCAAGGCGCTGTGGCAGGAGCTCTCCAAGGAAAAGCCCTTCACCGGCGTTCTGGCGGAGCGCTGGGCGGGCTACGTCAAGGAGGTCAAACGTCAGGCGCGGCAGAACGCCGCCACCGCCTCCGTGGATGTCTCCGACTACATCGGCGACGAGCTTTTGTACAGCGTGGCGCGCAAGAGCTTCTGCGACCAGATCGGCGGCATCATGACCGGTCTCGGCATCCTGTTCACCTTCATCGGTCTGGTCTACGGTCTGCGCAGCTTCAACGCCACCTCGGTCGAGCTCATGCAGACCTCCACCCAGATCCTCATGGCGGGCATCAAGGTCGCCTTCCTGACCTCCATCTTCGGGCTCATCTACTCCCTCATTTTCGGGCTCATCTATAAGAAGATGATGCGACTCGCGCTCGCCGGTATCTACGAGTTCGACGACTGCATCGACGAATACGTCCGCCCCGTGAACGAGCACGCGGGCGAGAACGCGCTCATCCGTCTGCAGGCGGAGCAGAACGAGCTGCTCACCAAGCTGGCGGACAACATCGGCGAGTCCGTCTCCGCAAGCCTTTCCGCGTCCATCAAGCCCGTGATCGAACAGCTTCAGACAACGCTGCAGGGCTACGTCACCGTCGCCATCGAGGATCAGCGCGCGGGGCTTGACCGCGTCGTGAACTACTTCCTCGAGACCATGAACAGCTCCATGGGCAACATCTTCACCCAGCTTCGGGAGCAGACGGCGGAGCTGAGCCAGTGGCAGAAGACCATGACCGCCGCCATCGCCAAGCTCATCGAGGCGGTCGGCACCGCCGAGGGCGACCTCGAAAAGAGCCGCAAATACACCCAGCTCATCATCGAGCGCGTGGATGCCTTCACCGCCAACGCCGACACCCTCACCGCCCGTCAGATGGAGACGCTGCACGAGATCGACAGCTTCATGAGCGATTATCAGGCGCTGCACAAGGCGGAGAGCGCCTACATCAGCGAGATGGCGGCAGCCGCCAAATCCGCCGAGACCTATTCGCAGCAGAACGCCGCCTCCATCGAGGCCTTCCGCAGCATGGCGGACACCTACAGCCAGACCATGGAAAAGAAGATGGCGGAATCCCTCGGCGCGCTCACCGGTCAGATCGCCGTCATGGGCGAGGACTGGCGCAACGACGCGGAGACCATCCGCCGTCAGCTCGATGCCGCCGGCGACAAGCTCGACAGCTCCGCCGACAGCCTGCGCATGGTCGCGGATAAGAACGCGACCGATATGACGACCGCCTCCCAGAAGCTCGCCGCCGCGCTGAACGGCAGCTTCACGCGCTTCGACGAAAACCTCACCGGCCTCACCGCCGCGCTGAGCAAGGTGACCGCCGCCACCAATGCCGCCTCGGACAGCATGAAAGGCCTGCCCGCCACAGCGAACAGCTTCGACACCGAGATCGGCAAGGCGAACAAGAGCATGAAGGCGGAGCTGAACAACCTCCTCTCCGCCATGACCGACACCCGCAAGGCTTTGGAGAAATTCAACAGCGCGGCAAGCCGCAAGCTGAACTGAGGTGGCAGCCATGACCGGAAAACGCCGCACACTGCCGGAGACAGAGGGGCATAACTTCTGGCAGTCCTATTCCGATATGATGGCGGGACTTCTGTTGACCTTCATCCTCATCATCTGCGGGGCGCTGCTGATGCTCATGGGCGTGAAAAACTCCTACGACGAGAGCGAAAAGGCGCTGTCCGTCCGCGAGGCGCAGCTCGAGCAGGAGATCAGCGAAAAGCTGAGCTATGCAGACCTCTCCGAGCAGCAGAAGCAGCAGCTTGCCGCGCAGCAGGCACTGCTGGATGAGCAGCAGCAGAAGCTCGACGCTCAGCAGAAAAAGCTGGACGAACAGCAGTCCGCCCTGAATCTCTCCAAAGTGCTTCTCACCACACAGCAGAAAAAACTCACCGCCCAGCAGCAGGAGATCGAGGACGTTATCGGTGTCAAGCGCGACATCGTGGAATCGCTGTCCAAAGAGTTCAAGGGCACCGACCTCGACATCGCCATCGACGAGAAGACCGGCTCCATCCAGCTCGATTCCAGCATCCTCTTTGCGCTGAACGACTCCACCCTCGCCGGCGAGGGGCGGAATGTGCTGTCGGAATTTCTGCCCAAATATTTCTCGGTCGTGCTGTCCGAAGACTACATCGACTACATCTCCGAGATCATCATTGAGGGTCACACGGACACGACCGGCGGCTATATGTACAACATGGCGCTGTCCGAGGCGCGCGCCGAGGCGGTCGCCTCCTACTGCCTGTCCGACGACCAGACCATGTTCGACGACGAGACGCTGGAGACCGTCCGCTCGCTCGTGACCGTGTCCGGCAAGAGCTTCTCCGAGCCGATCTACAACGACGACGGCACGGTGAACGCCGATGCCTCCCGCCGCGTGGAGATCAAATTCCGCCTGTCCGACGAGGAGATGATCACCCGAATGCTCGACATCCTCGAAAGCTACGAGACCGAGGGCGTGACGACCACCGTCCAAAATACACCCTGACCCGCACAGC
>JAZUEL010000055.1:0-23323 GCA_045640125.1 Oscillospiraceae bacterium | reverse complement strand
CTTCGACGAATCTCCGAGATCCGAGCTTCGTTCGACTTGCATGTGTTAGGCACGCCGCCAGCGTTCGTCCTGAGCCAGGATCAAACTCTCAATAAATTGTATCTAAACATCCTTTTTCAAGGCTGCCTAAATCAAATCATTGATCACTAATCTCTTAGCTCTCAAAAGAATAATAACGAATCTGTGTTCTCACACGATCCGAAAGAACCCTCTTCTTGGTGCTTATTTGCATAAGCCAATCACAATTTCTTAACCATGATTGTTTCTTACATTGTTTAATTTACAAGGTACTCCCGCCGCTCACTTGAAAGCCTTTCTCGCGAGCAGCTTTGTTAATATAGCACCAGCGAACACGAATGTCAACACTTTTTTTCAAAAAAATCAAAGTTTTTTTCATCTTTTTTTGCCAATGGGGAAGACTACCTTTATGTTGATTTTTGGAAATGATAAACCACAAAATGTAGATGTTCATCCCCTGCCGTCACCCGAATATCCCGCGGCGATCTCCTCCGTGTCGCTGCAAAGCGTTTTTGACGGCTGCTCGGATTTTGAAGCAAGACGAATTTCCGCCGGAGGAAGCGGCGCGGAGATCTGGGTCTGCTGGCTCGACGGCGTGACCGACAGCGCGGAGGTTGCCGTGCAGATCCTGCGCCCGCTGACGGAGGAGGGCCGCTTCGGCGGCGTAAAGGATGCCAAGGAGCTGCTCGACCGCGCCGCTGCGGGACAGGTCTACGCCGGAACAATGAAGCGGCGCGACAAGCTTGACGACCTTGTGAGCGACCTGACCGGCGGCTACTGCGCACTCGTGACGGACAGGCAGGCGGTCACATTTCAGGTCAAGACCGCTCAGAAGCGCAGCGTGGACACACCGCAGGCGGAAAAAACCATCAAGGGCGGCAAGGATGCCTTCGTCGAGACGCTGCGCATCAACACGGCGCTGGTGCGCCTGCGCCTGCGCACGCCGAAGCTGAAGCTCAAAAGCCTCACCGTCGGGCGCAAAAGCCGCAGCGACGTGGCCGTGATGTGGGTGGACAAGGTCGCGCGCTCATCCATCGTGGACGAGGTATGTGCGCGTCTGGCGCGGCTCGACATCGACGGACTGTTGCAGGCAGATCTTTTGCAGCAGGCGCTGTCCGACACGCCGCAGTCGCCCTTTCCGCAGATCGGTCACACGGAGCGCTGCGATGCCTTCTGCATGGCGTTGCTGGACGGGCGGGTGGGCATCCTCTGCGAGGGCATCCCGCTCGGCTTTCTCGCGCCCGGGTCGCTGCCGGCGCTGATGAGCCCCGCGGAGGACGAGAGCCAGCACTTTCTCATTGCCTCCGCGCTGCGGCTGCTGCGCTGGGGCGGGCTGTTGCTGACGCTGCTGCTGCCCGCCTTTTATGTGTCAACGGCGATGTATCATCAGGAGATGATACCATTGCAATTATTGCTTTCAGTCATAGACTCCAAGCAGAACGTGCCATTTTCCACGCCGCTGGAGATACTCGGTATGCTGATCGCCTTTGAGCTTTTGCAGGAGGCGGGGTTGCGTCTGCCCGACCCCGTGGGGCAGACCGTGAGCATCGTGGGGGCGCTGATCGTGGGGCAGAGCGCCGTGGAGGCGCGGGTCATCAGCCCCATCGCGGTCATCGTGGTGGCGGTGGCGGGCATCGCGGGCTACACCGTGCCGAACCAGGATCTCGCCGCAGCACTGCGGCTGGCACGCCTTGCGCTGGTGCTGGCGGCGATGGGTGCGGGGATGTTCGGCATCGCCGTGGGCTGTGCGCTGCTGCTGTGGCATCTCTGCTCACTGGAGAGCTTCGGCGCGGCGTATATCTCCCCGCTGGCATCGGGTCGGCGGGGCAGCGGTGCAAAAGTATTGACCCGCCCGCCTGAAAACGAGCTGCGCCCCGAGGACTGGAACGGCGGCGACCTGCGGAGGCGAGCACCATGAAAAGGATACTTTGCGTATGCACTTTTTTTCTCGCGCTTTTGCTCTCCGGCTGTCGGGGACCCGCCGCCAACTGGAGCGATGTGGAGCGTCTGAGCCCCGTGCAGACGCTGGGCTTCGACCGCGAGGGCGGTATCACCGTAGTTTCGGCGGCGGCGGGAGCCGATGCGTCGGGGCGCGCCCCCTCCGTGTCGGCACAGGGCGGCAGCAGCATCGAAAGCGCCTTGAGCGCCCTGCAAAACGCCTTTCCGGAGGCCGAGCCCTACTACGCACATGTGCAATTCCTTTTAATCGGAAGCAATGCCGCTGCCGACGGCGCGTGGCCATGGCTGGGCTGGATGGAGGCGCGGCCGGAGATGCGGCTGGACGCGACGGTGTTCGTGGCGCGGGACCATGCGGCGGAGATTATCCTCGGCTCCGCCGGAGAGCAGTCCGGCTCGCCGGAAAAGCTCAAAAGTCTCGAAACCGGCTTTAAGCTTCTCGGCGACGGCTACGCCGTTTCCGTGCGGAAGCTCGCCACGGCACTGGCGGAGCACGGCGCGGGCTTCTGCGGCGCGGTGACGAGCCGCGAGCCGGACGAGCTGCTGCCCTTTGAGGACGCGGCCAGTTTGTGGCCGGACGGCTTCGCCCTGTTTGCGGACGGGGCGCTGGCAGGCTTTATCGAACAGCCGGACGCGGTGGGCGTGCTGCTCATGCTGGGGCAGGCCACCGGCGCACGCATCGAGCTTTCGAACGCTGTCGTGACGCTGGAGGACAGTTCCTCCGATATTCGCCGCAAGGGCGACACCGTGACCGTGACGGCCCATGTGACGGCGACGGTGGCGGAGAGCACGGAGAAAAGCGACATCGACGAGCTGGAAACGGAGCTCGCGGACTACGCCGCCGATCAGATCCGCCGCGTGCTGCAAACGGAACAGGAGCTGGACGCGGATTTTTTCGCGCTCACGGACGGGCGCTCCCCCACGCAGACAGAGTTTTCCGTCAAGGTCAGCGCCCGCATCAACCGCGGCTATGAACTGGGAGGATAGGATGAAGCTGAACCGACAACAATTTGCCGCCTGCTGCTTTCTGGCACTGCTCTCGCCCATGATCCGCATACTGCCCGAGGCGGCGGCGCGGATGGGCGGGCGCGTATGCTGGCTGAGCGCCGTGCCCGCCTGCGGGGCGCTGCTGCTGTTTCTGTGGTGGATGCTGCACTTTGTACAGAAGGAGCCGCAGGGCATGGCGGTGATGCTCCCGCGCTGTCTGGGCAAGGGCCTCGGGCGGCTCATGCTCGGGCTCTACGGACTGGCTTTCCTATTTTATATAGGATTCATTTTGCGCGTGGGCGCGGATCGGCTGATCGCCACGGTCTACCCCAAAAGCGGGCCGACGGTGTTCGTGCTCGTGATGCTGCTCGCGTGTCTGACCGCCGCCATGGGGCGCATGACGGCGCTGGGGCGGACGGCGGTGATTTTTCGGACGATGATGCTCGCGGTGCTTCTGCTGATGCTCGGCATCTCGTTCAAGGACATCGACCTCACGCTGCTGGCCGTACCGCGGGCGGACGAGCTTCCCGCGCTGGCGAGAGGGGCGCTGCCGATGGTGAACGTGGGCGGTTTTGCGCTGTGCTTTTCCTTCCTCGGCGGCTATGTGGACAAAAACGCCCCCGCCGGACGGGTGTATCTCCCGTGGCTGGGGGTTTTGTGCGGTCTTATGCTGCTGCTGTGCGTGACGGTGGTGGGGCGCTTCGGCGCTTATCTCACCGGGCAGCTCCACCACCCCTTTTTCACCATGGTGCGTGATCTTTCACTACTGCATCTGGCGGACCGCGTGGAGGCGCTCATCGTGGGGATGTGGGTGTTTTCGGACTTTGTGCTGTGCACGATGCTGCTGCGGTGCAGCTATGAGGCGTGGCGGGAATGCTTCGGGCTTCCCGACCCCGAAACGCTGCCGTATTTCTCGCTGAAAGGCGGGCGCTGGCTGCTCTTGGCGGAGACCGCGCTCGCGGGCGTGTTCGCGGCGATTATCGCCCGCAGCTCGGCGGAGCTGCTGCCGTGGTCAAAGGCAATCGTGCCGCTTATGTTTGCGGCACTGGTATTCGTCGGCTTCCCATTGGTGTGGCTGATCGGAAAGCTGCGCAAAAAAATATAACCGGATGTCCGAAGACATCCGGTTACTATTATAAGTAGGGTGCTATATTACTCCAAGCCAAATAATTCGTTCAGGTTGAAGTTTTTGAAGTTTTCGCCAAACTCGATCTGCGCCGAATCGATCCACCCGCCCTCGCCGGTGATCTGATCGGTGTAGGCCTGCCACGCGGCGCAGTAGCGCAGGTCGCGCAGCGTGCCGTCGACGGGGTCGAGATAGACGGGCGTATCCGCGCGCAGCGGCGTGCGGAGGATGCAGACGTTCACGCCGTCCACATCCACCACGGCATAGCCGTACTCGGAGAGCGTCAGCGCCGTATCGTAGATCGCGGAGTCGAGGTCACCGGCGTACACGGCGCGCTCGGGCCCGTAGGCATCCAGCGCGGGATTCTGATTGTATTGGGCATAGAGCTCGTCAAAGAGCGCGGATCTGTCCTCGTCCTTCACGGTGGAGGCGAGCGCCGTGGTGAGCAGCTTGGGATCAACGGCTTCCGCAGAGGGCTCCGCCGACGCTTCCTCCGACGCGGCATCCTCCGCCGTTTCCTCCGCGGGAGCGGCGCAGTAGATCTGCTTGAGCTGGACATAGTTATAGTTCACGCCGTAATCCAGCGCCTCGGCATCGCTGAGCTTCTCGCCGTTTGCGCCGTAGAGCGCGTCAAAGCCCTCGTAATAGAGCTGATCTGCCTCATTGAACCAGTCAAAGAGTTCCTCGGTGCAGAACAGGCTTTGCAGATAGAGCGCGAACTGCTCGGCATCGCCCTCGAAATTCTCGTCGATAACGGCCTGCTTGGCATCCTGCACGGTCTGTTTGCCCGCCGCGGACAGCGTCACGCCCTCCTTAGTCAGCGCATCGGTGACGGCGTGGTACTGATAGAGGATGGACAGCACGTTCTGCAAAATGTAAGTTCCGGCGGAGATGGTGCTGCCGTCGGAGGCCTGAAGCTGGGCGTTCCAGTTCGTCACGAGCGCATTGGCGCTGATCTGCAGGGAGGTGGTGCAGCCCGCGAGCTCATAGAAAAACTCCTGCCAGGTGATAGGGCTGCCGTTGACGGTGAACACGACCTCGTCCGGCTCATGCTTGGCGAAAGCGCCCGCCCAGTCCATGGGCTCGGCGGCCTGCTCCGTGGCTTCGGCAGCGGGCTCCGCCGTCACGACGACGGGCTTTTCCACATCGGATTCATAGTCCTGAATACGGGTATCGCCCCCGCCGCAGGCACACAGGCTCATCAGCAGCGCAGCACATACCAGAATGGCAAAAAATCGTTTCATGGCTGTCTCCTTTGTCTTTTTCTCAGCGCGATTATATCACAAATCACAACATAATAAAGAAGAAAATTTATGTGTTTTTGGTTTCTTCAAAACTGCGGATAAAATGTAATGCTTCGTCGAGGATCCGGCGGCGGGAGATGAGCTTCACCGCCACAGCGGGCTTGCCGCCCGCCTCGACCTTGATGCGTCCCTTCCACTCGGGCTTGGCATACAGGGCGCTGATGCGCTCGAAGTCAAAGTCGCGGAACACGAAGCGCAGCGCACCGCCCTTCTGCACGACCTCCGCGATGCCCGCTCTTGATGCCTCGGCGCGCATGAGCGCGACGTGTACCAGCGCATTGACCGGCGCGGGCGGGTCGCCGAAGCGGTCGCAGAGCTCATCCGTCAGATCGTCCGCATCCGCCTCGCTGCGTATGAGCGCGATGCGGCGGTAGAGATCGACGCGCTGCTCGGGCGATTTGACGTAGTCTTCCGGAATGGATGCCGCGAGCGACAGATCGGCGGAGCACTCCGTGCGCACGGGGGGTGCCTCACCCTTTTCCTCCAAAACGGCCTCCTCCAGCAGCTTTAAGTACATATCATAGCCGACATCGATCATGTGTCCCGACTGCTCCGCGCCGAGCAGATTGCCCGCGCCGCGGATCTCCAGATCGCGCATGGCGATGCGGAAGCCGGAGTTGAACTCGGCAAACTGCCGGATGGCATCGAGCCGTTTTTGGGCGATCTCGGTTAAAACCTTGTCTTTTCGATAGGTCAGATACGCCGTGGCGCGGCGCGAGGAACGCCCCACGCGGCCGCGGATCTGGTGGAGCTGCGCCAGCCCCAGCTTGTCGGCATCCTCGATGATGAGGGTGTTGACGTTGGGGATGTCGATGCCGGTCTCGATGATGGTGGTGCAGATGAGCACGGTGACCTCGCCGTTCGTCATGCGTTCCATGGCGGAGGAGAGCTCCCGCTCGTCCATTTTGCCGTGGGCGACGGTGAAGCTGATCTCGGGCAGCAGCTTCATCAGCCGCGCCGCACAGCGCTCGATGGTATCGACGCGGTTGTGCAGATAGTAGACCTGCCCGCCGCGGGATGCCTCGCGGCGTATCGCGTCCGCGACCACGCCCCAGTCGTGCTCCATCACGAAGGTCTGCACGCTCTGGCGGTCCTGCGGCGGGTTGTCGATGGTGGACATATCGCGGATGCCGGACAGCGCCATATTGAGCGTGCGGGGGATGGGCGTGGCGGAGAGCGTCAGCACGTCCACCTGCTTTGCCATCTCCTTGATATGCTCCTTGTGGCTGACACCGAAGCGCTGCTCCTCGTCCACCACGAGAAGCCCCAGCTTTTTGAAATGAATGTCCTTTTGCAGAAGCCTGTGCGTTCCGATGACGATGTCCACGCTGCCGTCCGCCATGCCTGCGAGCGTGGCTTTGACCTGCGACGGCGGCGTAAAGCGCGACAGCACGCCGATCTTGATGGGGAAGCCGAAGAAGCGGCGCAGCGCGGTCTGGTAGTGCTGCTGCACGAGCACGGTGGTGGGCGCGAGGATCGCGGCCTGACAGCCGTCCAGCACGCACTTCATCACCGCCCGCAGCGCGACCTCCGTCTTGCCGTAGCCCACGTCGCCGCAGAGCAGGCGATCCATGGGCACGCTCTGCTCCATATCCGCCTTGATCTCTGCGACGCAGCGGAGCTGATCGTCCGTCTCCTGATACTCAAAAGCGTCCTCAAATTCCGCCTGCCACGGACTGTCCGGCGCAAAGGCGTGGCCGGGCGCTTTGCGGCGCTCGGCGTAGAGCTTGATGAGCTCGCCCGCCATCTCCTTCGCGGCGGCTTTGGCGCGGGAACGCGCCCGCGTCCAGTCCGAGCCGCCGAGCTTTGACAGCTTCACGGGTCTGTCCTCGCCCGCGCCGACGTATTTCGTCACGAGATCGAGCTGCATCGCGGGGACGTACAGGCTGTCCGTTCCGGCGTAGCAGATTTTGATATAATCCTTTTCCGTTCCGTCCGCGCTGAGACGGAAGATGCCCGCAAAGCGACCGATGCCGTGCACCTCGTGGACGATGAGATCGCCCACGGACAGGTCCTCGCAGCTTCCGATGCGCTCGCCCGCCGAAACAGCCTTTTTGCGTTTGGCGCGATGCTGCGCGCTGCGGGCGATCTGCGTGTCCGTGAGCACGGCGAGCTTCATTGGCGGGTATTCCATGCCCGCCGAGAGGCTGCCCACCGTGACGGCGCATTTGCCCTCCGGCGGCAGATTTCGAAGCTTTTCGTCCACATAGACATCCGCTATGCCCTTGTCGGACAATATCTGCCGCATGGCCTCGGCGCGGCGCTTGTCGCCCGTGAGCACCACGCAGCGGTAGCCGCCGTTCAGCCAGTGCCGGACATCCTCGGCGGCGGTATCGGCGCTGCCGCCGTAGGAGGGGAGCTGGTTGGCCTGCACGCCGAGGACGGTCTTCGGCTCGAGCGGGTAGCGCCCGACGGTAAAGCTGTCCGCCATGACGACGGCATAATCCGCCAGAGCGGCGCAGGCGGCATCCCAGCTTTGGGAGAAATTTGCGATCTTATCCAGAAGCGTCCCGCTCTCGATGAGCAGACGGATATCCTCGGCGTTTTGTTTAGCGTTCTGACGGGCGCGCTCGGCGCATTTGCCGGGCTGGTCGAGGACGATCAGCGTGTCCGGCGGCAGATAGTCCAGCGCTGTGGCAAAGCCCTCGTACACCAGCGCGAGATAGCGATCCGCCGCCGGAAAGACCACACGGTTGCGGAGCGATTCCGCATCCTTTTCCAGCGTAGCCTTGAGCTTTTCCGCGTCAAAGCGCGTGGCGCGGAGATTGATACGTCCGGCGAGCTCCTCGAGCTTCGCGGCGAGGCCGCGTTTTCCGCCCTCCGCGAGCGAGGGCAGCGTCTCCGCCGCAGGCAGGATGCGCACCGCAAGCAGCGACTCCGTGCGCCGCTGGCTGGATACGTCAAAGGCGCTGATGCCGTCGATCTCGTCGCCCCAGAACTCCAGACGCGCCGGCTGCTCCATGGCGGGGGAAAATACGTCCAATATCCCGCCGCGGCAGGCGAACTGCCCGGGACCCTCGACCTTGTCGCAGATCACATAGCCCGCGTGGACGAGGCGGTTCTGTGCCTCCTCGAGGACGATGCTCTGCCCCTTTTTGAGCGTAAACGCCGCCAGCGCCAGTTTTTCGGGCGGCAGCGTGCGCTGAAGCAGCCCCGGGACCGTCACGACCGCCACAGGCGTTTCGTCCGTTTGCAGCGCATCCAGCGCCTTTAAGCGCCCCTGCTCCGCCGGACGCGATGCCGTTTCAACATCGTAAAAAGCCATATCCCGCCCGGGCAGATACACGACCTCGCGCCCGAGAAAGCTGCGCAGATCGGCGGCCATGGTCTCGGCGGCGGTGTCATCCGGACATATTACCGCGAGTGGTCGGCCTGTTTCAAGCTGCATGGCGGCGGCGAGCTGGGCGCGATGCACAGCGGACAGACCGGACACCAGAGCAGGCGAAAAGCCCCCTTCCACCCGCGAGGGGAGGGGGGTCAGAATTTTTTCGAAGATAGAAAGTGTCAGTGTTTGCACGGCAAATACCTCACCGGCATTTTAACCCCATACGCCGATCATTGCAAGAGAAGTTTTCCGCATCCTGTTGAAAAGATATAAAAATCTCTCGCAATATACTTGCAATATATATAATGAAATGTTATATTATAATAGTATATATATGTAGAAAGTTTTTTATTTATATATAATACTTACTTTAGAAAGGGGGAGCTGCATGAACTCCCTGACCGATGTATGGGCGACCGTGATGGAGAAGCTCGCCGGAGAGCTGACACCCACGGCGCTGAATACCTGGTTTTCCGACTGTGTGCCCGTGAAGCTGGACGACAAGCGGCTCGTGCTGCAGACCAGCACGGACTTTAAGCGCAATATTATCTCCTCCCGTTTCGGAGACACCATCAAAAACACCATGAGCGACCTGTTCAGCTGCGACTTCAATCTGCTCGTGCTCGTAGGCGACGAGGTCAAGGAATACGCGGGAAGCTCCGAGCAGGACGATCTGCCCGAGGCCTCTGCCTACACCTTCGACCGCTTTATCGTCGGCGCTTCCAACAAATTCGCGCACGCCGCGGCGATGGGCGTGGCGGAGAATCCCGGCAAGGTCTATAACCCCCTGTTCATTTACGGCCCCTCCGGTCTCGGCAAGACCCACCTGCTGCTCGCCATCGCCCGTTACATCCGCGAGCATAACCCCTCCGTGACGATCGGCTACGTCAAGGGCGACGACTTCACCAACCAGATGGTCGCCTCCCTGCGCGAGGGCACGCAGGCGGAGTTTCGGAAAAAATACCGCAACGTCGACCTCTTTCTCGTGGACGATATCCAGTTCATCGCCGGCAAGATCGGCGTGCAGGAGGAATTTTTCCACACCTTTAACAATATCTACGAGGCGGGTCACCAAATCGTCATCACCTCCGACCGCCCGCCGCTCGATATGGTCAAGCTCGAGGATCGCCTCCGTACCCGCTTTGAGGGCGGACTCATGGCGGACATCGGCAAGCCCGATCTGGAGCTGCGTATGGCCATCATCCGCGATAAGGGACAGAGTCTCGGTCTCGCCCTGTCCGACGAGGTCGTGGAGTACATCGCCACCAGCATCACGGAAAACGTCCGCCAGATCGAGGGAGTCGTCAACCGCCTCACCGCTTACCGTGAGCTGATGGACGATTCCGTCACCATCTCCAGCGTCAACCGCGCCATCAAGGACGTCGTCCGCGTCGGTATGTACATCCCCACACCCGAGGTCATTATCAACGAGACCGGACGGTACTACGGTCTGGATGTGGACGATATCCGCGGTCAGCGCCGCAGCAAGGATACCGCCATGGCGCGTCAGATCGCCATGTACCTCATCCGCAAGCTGACCAACCTCTCTCTGGAGGACATCGGCAAGGAATTTGACTCCCGCAACCACTCCACCGTTCTGTCCTCCATCCGCAAGGTCGAGGAGCTCGTGAAGTCCGACAAGGAGATATCCAATTCCGTGCGCGACATTACCTCCAACATCAACGCCCGGGGCTGACGGTTTTCCACAATTCTCTCCACTTTGTTCATATCTCCGCTGTCGATTCCGGTGGAGAGATTCCGCCTCCTTTTTCCCTGTTGAAAACCCATAAACTTTTCAACAATTTTTTCAACATCCTTTTCCCTTGATTTACAAGGCTTTTTTCCACTTTTCAACATTCCTTTTTACTACTACTATTCCTACTAAATAATATTCTATCTTTCTATCTGGAGGATACACCATGAAATTTTCCTGCGAAAAGTATCTGCTGCTGGCTGCTGTGAACACGGCGTGCCGCTGTGCTGCTTCCAAAAGCCCCATCCCCGCGCTGGAGGGTCTTCTCATCGAGGCCGACGGCGACGTGCGTATCACGGGCTATGATCTGAAAAAAGGCATCTACACCAGTTTCCCCGCCGATGTGGCGGAGGGCGGCTCTGTTGTTCTCGGTGCCAAGCTCTTTTCCGAGATCGTCCGCAGCCTGCCCGACGGCGTTGTGACCGTCACGGTCGGCGCGAACTATGCGATCTCCATCGTCTGCGGCGCGTCCGACTTCGCCGTGATCGGATCCAGCGGCGAGGAATACCCCGAGCTGCCGACGGTCGATCGCCAGAACGGCATCCGCCTGCCCCAGAAGCTGCTCGGTCAGATGATCCGTGAGACCATCTTCGCTGTCAGCGATAATGAGAGCCGTCCGGTCTATACCGGCGAGCTTCTGGAAGCGGAGGGCGGCGAGCTGACCATCGTTTCGGTGGACGGCTACCGTCTGGCTATGCGTAAGGAGAGCGTGGAGGGCGGCGAGCTCGAGGACTGCAAGTTCATCGTGCCCGGCACGGCGCTGTCCGATGTGGAAAAGCTCTGCGGCGACACGGACGAGAGCGTGGACATCACCGTCGGTGCCAAGCATGTTTCCTTTGCCGTGGGCGATACCGTTCTGGTGTCCCGCCGGCTGGAGGGCGAGTTCCTCAATTATAAAAAGAGCATTCCTGCGGACTTCGGTGTCAAGGCGAAGATCGACCGCGGCGAACTGCTGAAGGTAGTCAGTCGTGTGTCGCTGATCATCGATGAGAAAATCAAAAACCCGCTGCGCCTGACCTTCGGCGACGGCGAGATCAAGCTCCTGTGCTCCACGGGCGTGGGCAAGGCAGAGGATAAATGCGAGATGAAGGGCGACGGCCGCGGTCTTGAGATCGGCTTCAACAACCGCTATCTCCTCGACGCGCTCAAGGCGGCTCCTGCGGACGAACTCTACGTCTGCCTCAACACGGACTCCTCCCCCTGCGTGCTGAAAGCGGCGGACGGCGGCGAGAGCTTTGCCTATATGATCCTGCCCGTGCGCCTGAAAGCCGGTCAATGAAAATTGATCAGATCGCCCTCTCGGGCTTTCGCAACTACGACGAGGAATGTGTCCGCTTCGATCCGGCGGTAAACGTCATCACCGGTCCGAACGCGCAGGGCAAGACGAATCTTCTGGAGGCGGTGTGGATGCTCACCGGCGCGCACAGCTTCCGCACCCGCTTCGACAAGGAGCTGATCGGCTTTGACTGCGACTGGGCGCGGATTCTGGCGCAGGTCGAAAGTCAGGGGCGGGAGCAGGATATCGAGCTGCGCTTCCGGCGCGGGCAGAGCCGGAAGGTCACGGTGAACGCCGTGAAGAAAAAGTCGGCAGAGCTTGCGGGCGTGATGACAGCAGTGCTGTTTTCGCCGGACGACCTCTACCTCATCAAAGAAGGCGCGGCGGCGCGGCGGCGGCTCATGGACAGCGCCATCAGCCAGCTCCGTCCGGGCTACGCGGCGATTTTATCCGACTTCAACCGCCTCTACGAAAACAAGACGCGCATCTTAAAGGACGGACACGAGCGCCCGAGCCTGTATGCCGCGCTGGACGAATTTTCGGACGGTTTGGCCAAATGCTCCGCGCGGCTCATCCGCTATCGAGCCAGCTTTGTGCAGCGGCTGAACGAGGCGGCGCAGCCCATCCATAAAGAGTTTTCCGGCGGCGGCGAAGAGCTGTCGCTGCAATATCAGACCGTCAGTACGGTCACAGATCCTCTGGCGAGCGCGGAGACTATTTATTATCAGATCTGCGAGCATCAGGAACGCCACCGGCAGGCGGAAATCGACGCGGGACAGTGTCTCACGGGCGCACATAAGGACGATATGGATATCTCCATCAACGGCCGTGCGGCGCGGAGCTTTGCCTCGCAGGGGCAGACGCGGACGGCGGCGCTGAGCGTGAAGCTCGGGGAGCGGGAGCTGTTTCTGGCGGAGACGGGGGAATACCCCGTTCTGCTGCTGGACGATGTTCTGTCGGAGCTGGACGCAAAGCGGCAGGAATTTGTCTTAAACCGCATCGGCGGCGGGCAGACGCTGATCAGCTGCTGCGAGGATGCCTCCATCCGCGCCAAAACCGGCGGCAAGGTCTTTACCGTCAACGCCGGACGAATCAGGGAAATATAAGAACAAAGGATAATCCAATGCCTCCCCTGTGTAAGGGGAGGTGGCTGCGAAGCAGCCGGAGGGGTTGTTCCGTGCACTTCGATGGAGGCTGTTGCAACAATCCCCCAGGCTCGGCTTCGCCGAGCCAGCCCCCTTTACACAAGGGGGCCAATAAGGAAAGTATATGAAAAACTGGTTATACATCGGCGGCGAGGCCGCTTTGGAACAATCGGAGATCGTCGGCGTGTTTGATCTCGACAACACGAGCTGGGCGATCGACTCGCGCAAATTTCTGAATACGGCGGAGAGGGACGGGCGCGTACGCAATACGGCGGAGGATCTGCCGAAAAGCTTTGTCGTCACACGGGACGATGCCGTCATCCTGGCTCAGCCGAATACGGCGATACTGGCAAAACGATGGGAGAACGATCAATGAGCGACATCACGGAAAAAGTTTTGGAAGAATACGACGCATCACAGATCCAGGTGCTGGAAGGTCTGGAGGCCGTGCGGAAAAGGCCGGGTATGTACATCGGCTCGACCTCGTCCTCGGGTCTGCATCATCTGGTCTATGAGATCGTGGACAACGCCATCGACGAGGCGCTCGCGGGCTATTGCGACCATATCAGGGTCAACATCGAGCCCGGCGATGTCATTCGCGTCGAGGATAACGGCCGCGGCATCCCCGTGGACATCCAGGAGCAGACGGGCAAGCCCGCGCTCGAGGTCGTCTACACCGTCCTGCACGCGGGCGGCAAGTTCGGCGGCGGCGGCTACAAGGTCTCCGGCGGTCTGCACGGTGTCGGCGCGTCGGTCGTCAACGCTCTTTCCCAATGGCTCGAGGTCGATGTCCATAAAAACGGCAACATCTACCACATGGAGTTCTCCCGCGGCAACAAGACCAAGGACATGACGATCACCGGCACGACCGACCACACCGGTACCACTGTCCGCTTCAAGCCCGACCCCGAGATGTTTGACGAGCTGGTCTACAGCTACGACATCCTCCACACCCGTATGCGCGAGCAGGCGTTTTTGAACGCGGGGCTGCGCATCACCATCACGGACGAGCGCGAAGGCATGGAGCAGAGCGAGACCATGTGCTACGAGGGCGGCATCCGTGAATTCGTCAGCTACATCAACCAGAACAAAACGCCCATCCACAGCGACGTGATCTACGTCTCCGGCGCGAAGGGCGACTCCACCGCCGAGATCGCCATGCAGTATCACGACGGCTACAACGAGACCATCGTCTCCTTTGCCAACGACATCCACACCCCCGAGGGCGGTATGCACGAGACCGGCTTCAAGACCGCGCTGACCCGCGTGCTGAACGCATACGGGCTCAAGGCGGGCATGATCAAGCCCGACGATAAGGTCTCCGGCGAGGACTGCCGCGAGGGTCTCACGGTCATCATCTCCGTCAAGCTCACCGAGGCGCAGTTCGAAGGACAGACCAAGGCGAAGCTCGGCAATGCCCACATTCGCACACTGGTGGATTCTCTGGTGAGCGATCAGCTCGCCGTGTATCTGGAGGAGCACCCCTCCGTTGCCAAGACCATTCTGGAAAAGGCGCTCACCGCAAACCGCGCCCGCGAGGCGGCGCGCAAAGCGCGCGAATCCATCCGCCGCAAGACTGCGCTGGGCGGCGCGGCGATGCCGGATAAGCTGCGCGACTGCAACGAGAACAACCCCGAGCTGACCGAAATCTACATCGTCGAGGGCGACTCCGCCGGCGGCTCCGCCACGCAGGGACGTGACAGCCGTTTCCAGGCGATCCTCCCCCTCTGGGGCAAGATGCTGAACGTCGAAAAAGCCCGTGCCGACAAGGTCTACGGCAACGACAAGCTCCAGCCCGTCATCACCGCGCTCGGCGCGGGCATCGGCGAGGAGTTCGATGCCAACAAGCTCCGCTACCACAAAGTCATCATCATGGCGGATGCCGACGTGGACGGCGCGCATATCCGCACGCTGCTTCTGACCTTCTTCTTCCGCTTCATGCGCCCGCTCATCGAGCAGGGCTACGTCTATTCCGCCGTGCCGCCGCTGTATAAGCTGTCGCGCGGCAAGACTACGCGCGTCGCGTACTCCGACGAGGAGCGTGATGCCGTATCCGCCGAGATGCGCGGCGGCAACCCCGATGCAAAAATCGACATCAGCCGCTTCAAGGGCTTGGGCGAAATGAATCCGCACGAGCTGTGGGAGACCACCATGGACCCCGAGAAGCGCACCCTGCGCCGCATCACGCTCGACGATGCCGTCCGTGCCGACGCGACCTTCACCGTGCTCATGGGCGAAAAGGTCGAGCCGCGCAAGGAGTTCATCGAGCGCAACGCGAAATACGCAGTCAATCTGGATTATTAAGGAGGTGCCGAAATGTCCAAAAAGCCCCAATATGACCCCGAGGAAATTCGGTATCCCAATCAGATCATCGTCGAGTCTCCGCTCGTGCCCGAGATGGAGAGCTCCTACATCGAATACGCCATGTCCGTCATCGTCGGGCGCGCTCTGCCCGATGTGCGCGACGGTCTGAAGCCCGTCCACCGCCGCATCCTCTACGGTATGTACGAGGACGGTCTCACCGTGGACAAGGCCTACCGCAAGTGCGCCACCGCCGTCGGCGACGTGCTCGGTCGCTACCACCCCCACGGCGATGCCTCCGTGTACGACGCACTGGTGCGTCTGGCGCAGGACTTCTCCCTGCGTCACCCGCTCATCGACGGTCACGGCAACTTCGGCTCCGTGGACGGCGACCCCCCCGCGGCCTACCGCTACACTGAAGCCCGCCTGTCGCGCCTGTCGAACGAGATGCTGCGCGACATCGAAAAGGACACCGTGGACTGGGATCCCAACTTCGACGAAAGCCGCAAGGAGCCGCGCGTGTTGCCCAGCCGCTTCCCGAACCTGCTCGTGAACGGTTCGTCCGGCATCGCCGTCGGCATGGCGACGAACATCCCGCCGCACAATCTGCGTGAGGTCATCGGCGCGTGCATCTGTGTGCTGGATAATCCCGACGCACAGCTCACCGACCTCATGGAGCACATCAAAGGCCCCGACTTCCCCACCCGCGGCATCATCATGGGACGCAGCGGCATCCGCGCCGCCTATGCCACCGGACGCGGCAAGATCATCGTGCGCGCGCGGCATGAATTTGAAGAATTCGGTCACGACCGCACCCGCATCATCATCACGGAGCTTCCCTATCAGGTCAATAAGCGTATGCTCATCAAGTCCATGGCGGATCAGGTCGAGGATAAGCGGCTCGAGGGCATCTCCGACATCCGCGACGAGTCCGACCGCAACGGTATGCGCATCGTCATCGAGCTCAAGCGCGATGCCAACCCTCAGGTCGTGCTGAATCATCTGTTCACGCAGACGCATCTGCAGACCTCCTTTGCCATCAATATGCTCGCGCTCGTGGACGACCAGAAGCAGCCGAAGATCCTCTCTCTGCGCCACATCATGGACGAATACCTCGCCTTCCAGGAGGAGATCATCGTTCGGCGCACAAAATACGACCTCAAAAAGGCGCTGGAGCGCGCCCATCTGCTCGAGGGACTGCTCATCGCGCAGGACAACATCGACGAGGTCATCAAGATCATCCGCTCGAGCTACGTCGACGCCAAAGAGAATTTGATGGAGCGCCTCGGGCTGGACGAGGTGCAGGCGCAGGCGATTCTGGATATGCGCCTCAAGGCCCTGCAGGGGCTCGACCGCGACAAGCTGCAAAACGAGTACAGCGAGCTTGAGGAGCGCATCGCCTACTTCCGCAAGGTGCTGGGCGACGAAAACCTTGTCAAATCCATCCTCAAGGAGGAGCTGACCGCCATCGCGGACAAGTTCGGCGATGAGCGCCGCACCGAGATCCAGGATGTCGAGGACGAGATCGACATCGAGGACCTCATCGAGGAGGAGCAGTGCGTCTATACGCTCACGCACAACGGCTACATCAAGCGCCTGCCCGCGAGCGAATACCGCGCCCAGAACCGCGGCGGCCGCGGTGTCAAGGCGATGGCGACCCGCGAGGAGGACTACGTCGAGACCGTGTTCACGGCATCGAGCCACGACTATATCCTGTTCTTCACCTCCACCGGCCGCGTCTACCGCCGCAAGGGCTACCGCATCCCCGAGGCGGGCAAGAACGCCAAGGGCACCAACATCATCAACATCATCCCCACTGAGCCGGGCGAGCGCGTGCAGGTCATGCTGCACACCCGCGAGATGGACTCCGGTGAGTTCCTCAACTTCGTCACCCGCGAGGGCATTGTCAAGCGCATGGCGCTCGATGAGCTCAAAAATATCAAAAACGTCGGCATCCGCGCGCTGGCGATGGACGAGGGCGACGAGCTCGTGTCCGTGATGCTGACGGACGGCGCATCGAAGCTGCTGCTGGCGACGCGCAAGGGCGCGGCGATCTGCTTCGATGAAAACGATGCCCGTTCCATGGGACGTACGGCGCGCGGCGTGCGCGGCATCCATCTGCGCGAGGACGACTGTGTCGTCGGCGCGGGCGCTGTCGCGGAGGGCGGCTATGTCCTGTCCGTGACGGAGAACGGCTTCGGCAAGCGCACCGAGGTGGAGGAATACTTCCGCGGCGGCGAGGGTCAGAAGCGCGGCGGCTACGGCATGAGAAACTACAGCCTCACCGACAAGACCGGCTTTGTCGCGGCGATGAAGATCGTGGACGGCAGCGAGGACATCCTCATGGTGTCCGACGACGGTGTCATCATTCGCACCGACGTGGGCTCGATCAGCGTCTACAGCCGCTCCACCAAGGGCGTGCGCGTGATGCGCCTGAACGATGGCGCGAAGCTCATATCCATCGCTGCCGCCGAGAAGGAGCCGGACGAGGAGGCTGCGCCGGAGGTGCCGGAGGCGTGAAATCCGTCATCCTCTATACCGACGGTGCCTGCTCCGGCAATCCCGGTCCCGGCGGCTGGGCGGCGATCCTCCGCTACGGCGAGCATGAAAAAGAACTCTCCGGCGGGGAACAGCTCACCACCAACAACCGCATGGAGCTGACCGCCGCGATCCGCGGACTGGACGCGCTGAAAGAGCCCTGCGCCGTGGACCTCTACACCGATAGCCAATATTTGGAAAAAGCCATCAACGAGGGCTGGCTCGTCAAATGGAAAGCCGCCGGTTTCAACAAAAAAGGCGGTCTGAAAAACGCCGAGCTCTGGCGCGAGCTGGACGCGCTGCTGCAAAAGCACTGCGTCACGCTCCACTGGGTCAAGGGTCACGCGGAAAACGAATACAACAACCGCTGCGATGCTCTTGCGGTGAAAGAACGCGAAAGCTTTGCGTGATATAATAGTAAAAAAGCCTGAACGAATTTCGTTCAGGCTTTTTACTATATAATATAGTGATTTTATTCCACCGGGATGATCAGACCGGCGAGAGGCGTGCGCTCGCGGAATTCGCAGAGATGGATCTCGACCGGACTGTCTCCGTTCAGCTCATAGTCCAGAATGCAGGTGATGACGTTTCCCTGCGTGATCGGCTCAAAGAGGTTTTCCTCTGCCAGCTGCTTCAGCTCGACCCCGTCCTGATAGGCAAACACGATACAGTAATTGCCGAGTGCGGCCTCCGCCCCGTCGTTCACATTCTCAAAAGAGATGTAGACGCGCAGGGAGTCGTCGCCGGAAGCGGCACTGCCGGACAGCTCCACATGGTACAGACCGAACAGGTCGGCGCTTTCCGAAAGACCCTCCGGCAGCGTCGGGGCATCCACGGTAAGCGGCTCCAGCGCCTCGGGGACACCGGCGAGCGCCTCGGGTGAGAACACGCTCTGCAGTGCATGGCTGTCATAGTCGTCCAGCGTGACGGTCACGGGGCTGTCGTCGAGCAGCTTGTATTCCAGAAGGCAGCGCTTTGTGATATCCTTGCGGATCTGCGTGGAGCTGCGGTCATAGGGGTCGGATGCCGCGATCGTCGCTTTTTCGAGAGCGGTTTCGTTCTGCTCAGCGGCGGCAACCAGGAAGCTCTCGGGCTCGCAGGGCTCGTCGCTGTGATTGGTGAAGTCATAGAATATGCGAATGGCATCGTTGCCGTCTGCGTCGGTAAAGCGCTCCGCGCCGGAGAATTTCACGGAAAAGGGCTCAAAATCCGCATGAGTGAGCGCCGATTCCGCGGTGACGGTCTGTTCGGCAATTTGGGCGGTGGCAGCCTCATCGGCGGCGGGCTCAATCGCTTTTTCTCCCTTTCCGCAGCCCATGGCGAGCGCGAGCATCAGGACGACTAACAGAAGCTTCTTGTTCATGGATGCCTCCTTTTCAGACTGTTTCACGTGAAACAATAATTATTCCCCGAGCCATTCTTTGCCGCCCATGTACATACGCAGCGGCTCCGCAATGTCCACGCGGCCATCGGCGTGCAGATGGTTTTCGAGGTATGCGATCAGCATACGCGGAGGAGCGACGACGGTATTGTTGAGCGTGTGGGGCAGATAGAGCTTGCCGTCCTCGCCGCGGACGCGAATTTTGAGGCGGCGCGCCTGCGCGTCACCGAGGTTGGAGCAGGAGCAGACCTCAAAATACTTCTGCTGGCGGGGGCTCCAGGCTTCGATGTCGCAGCTCTTGACCTTGAGGTCGGCGAGGTCGCCGGAGCAGCACTCGAGCTGCCGCACGGGGATACCCATGGAACGGAACAGCTCCACGGAGTATTTCCACATCTTTTCATACCAGTCCCAGCTGTCCTCGGGCTTGCAGACCACGATCATTTCCTGCTTCTCAAACTGGTGGATGCGGTAAACGCCGCGCTCCTCGATGCCGTGGGCACCCTTTTCCTTGCGGAAGCAGGGGGAGTAGCTGGTGTAGTGGATGGGGAGCTGCTTTTCGTCCAGAATCTGGTCGATAAAGGAGCCGATCATGGAGTGCTCGGAGGTGCCGATGAGGTAGAGGTCCTCGCCCTCGATCTTGTACATCATGCCGTCCATGTCGCTCTGGCTCATAACGCCCTGCACGACATTGCCGTGAATCATGAAGGGCGGGATGAAGTAGGTGAAGCCCTTGTCGATCATGAAGTCGCGGGCGTAAGCGAGCACGGCAGAGTGGAGGCGGGCGATGTCGCCCTTGAGGTAATAGAAGCCGTTGCCGGCGACGCGGCGGGCGGCATCGAGGGCGATGCCGTTGGACTTCTCCATGATCTCGGTGTGGTAGGGTACCTCAAAGTCGGGAACGACGGGCTCGCCGAAGCGCTCGACCTCGACGTTGGCGCTGTCGTCCGGACCGATGGGAACGGAGGGGTCGATGATGTTCGGAATGAGCATCATGCGCTTCGTCAGCTCCGCGTCGAGCTCCGGCTCCAGCTTTTCAAGCTCCGCCAGACGCGCCGCCTGACGGGCGACCTCGGCTTTCGCCTCCTCGGCCTCCGCGAGCTTGGAGGGGTCTTTTTTCGCCTGCCCCATCAGCATACCGACTTTTTTGGACAGGACATTTTTGTTGGCACGCAGCTCGTTTGCCTCGGTCTTGGCGGCGCGGAGCTGAACGTCTAATTCCAAAACCTCGTCCACCAGTGGCAGCTTCGCATCCTGAAATTTCTTGCGGATGTTCTCTTTGACCAGCTCGGGATTTTCCCGAACAAATTTCATATCAAGCATGGCAATCTATCTCCTATGTGTTATTTCAGATTCATCAGCGACTGGATCAGCGTTTCGCGGTCGTCCGCGCCGTAGTATTCGAGCACGATGCGTCCCTTTTTTCTGCCGTCCGTGATGCTGACCTTGCGGTTGAGCCGCTGTCCCAGCACGCGGCTGATCTCCGCAGCGTAGTCGATCTCGTCCACCTCGATGGGCTTGACAGTCTCTTTTTTAACTTTTTTCAGACTGTTTACAAGCGCCTCCGTCTGCCGGACGGATAGACCCTTCTGCACGATCTGCTCCGCTGCCTGCAGCTGCAGTGCCTTATCCTCCAGACCCAGCAGCGCCCGCGCGTGTCCGGCGGAAAGACTTCCGTTTTCCAGCATCGCGCATATATCGTCGCCCAGTGTGAGCAGCCGCAGCGCATTGGCGACGGCGGGGCGGCTCTTGCCGACGGAGAGGCTCACAGCCTCCTGCGTCAGCCCGTACTCGTCCATAAGCAGCCGGTAGCCGCGCGCCTCCTCAAGCGGATTCAAGTCCTCACGCTGCAGGTTTTCCACGAGCGCCAGCTCCTGCGCCTGCCGATCGTCCGCGTCGATAATGCGCACGGGCACCTCACGCAGACCCGCCAGCCTCGCTGCCCGCCAGCGCCGTTCACCGGCGACGATCTGGTAATAGCCGGAGTCGAGCGGGCGCACCGTGATCGGCTGCAAAATGCCATGCGTGGCAATGGATTCGGAGAGCTCCTGCAATGCCTCGTCGTCAAAGACGCTGCGCGGCTGATCGGCGCGCGGCTCGATTTTCGTCAGCGGCATGGTCTGCGGCGCGGAGAGCTCCTCCTCTCCGAACAGAGCGCCGAGACCCGTGCCGAGTCCTCGTTTTTTTGTGGTCATTCTTTGGTATCCTCCTCGCGGCTTTTCTCCCGACGAAGCAGCTCCGTCGCCAGTCGCTCATACGCATCCGCGCCGCGGGACAGGCGTGCATACGCAACGACGGGCTTTCCGTGGCTGGGTGCTTCCGCAAGACGCACGTTGCGCGGGATCACGGTCTGGAACACGACCGTGCCGAAATATTTGCGGATCTCCTTGGCGACCTGCTCCGAGAAGGACAGCCGACGGTCATACATCGTCAGCAAAATGCCCTCGGTGAACAAATCGGGATTAAAGCTCTTTTTTGTCAGCTTCATGGAGCGGATGAGGTCGGTCAGTCCCTCCATGGCGTAATATTCGCACTGCACCGGAATGAGCACGGAATCCGCTGCCGCCAGCGCATTGACGGTCAGCAGCCCGAGCGAGGGCGGGCAGTCGACAAATATGTAGCGGTAGTTCTCAGCGATCGGCTCCAGCGCCTTTTTCAGGACATATTCGCGCTCCTCGGCATCCACCAGCTCGACCGTCGCGCCGGATAGACGGACGTTGGAGGGCAGCACATCGCCGTAGGGCGTTTCCACGATGGCATCCGCAGCGCTCACGCGGTTAATGAGAACGTCGTACAGGCCCGGGACGGTGTTTTTGTCCGCGCCCATGCCGGAGGAGGCGTTCCCCTGCGGGTCGGCATCCACGAGCAGGACACGGTGACCCTTGGCGTGCAGGGCAGCCGCCAGATTGACGCAGCTTGTGGTTTTCCCGACACCGCCCTTCTGGTTGGCAAAACAAATGATTCGAGCCACGGTACACCTCCCATAATCAGTCCCAATATTATAACACAGAAATCCGCTTAAAACAACTGTTGAAAAAATGTTTCACGTGAAACAGTCATCCGATCAGCATATCGACATCCGCAAGCGTCAGCCCATCCTGTAAGGCCAGATTCAGCGCATAGCCGACGAGTCGCCCCACGTCCTTGACGCATTTATCGATATCGCGCCGCGTGACGATCAGGCCGTCGCCTGCGTCCACAACCGTCGGCACGCCGACGGCAAGCACCGGCACGCCGAAAACACGCGCCGAAAGCTCCTGCCGCGCGTTGCCGACACCCGAGCCCGGGACGATGCCGCTGTCCGTGAGCTGCACGGTGCGGCAGAGCTTGTCGCGGCTGCGGGCGGCGAGCGCATCCACGGCGACGATGGCATCGGGGCGGGCGGCGGTGAACAGCGAGCGGATGAGCGCGGCGGACTCGATGCCCGTGGTGCCGAGAACGCCGGTCTCGAAGGCGCAGACGGGGCGAAAGCCGCCGAAGCTGTCCGGAAGCTGCTCGATCAGATGCCGCGTCACGAGCGTCATGCCGACCGCCTCGGGTCCAATGGCATCCGGCGTGATGGCGCGATTGCCGAGCCCCGCCACCAGAACGCCCGCGCCCTTTGGGAGCGGCAGCAGCTCGCGTATGCGCTCCGCCAGTATCTCCGCGCCGTCGGCAAAGGAATTTTCATCGCGCCGGAAAAAACGCTCCGTTTCCACGGTGATATAGCGCCCAAGTGGTTTACATAATAATTCTGACGCGCGTTTATCCTCAATACGCAGGTCGCTGATATGGAAGCCGCGGTCGTCGCGTTCGCGGCAGCGCACGCCCTCCGGCGGTCGCGTTTGATCGGGCATGGACTCCATGGCGAGGTCTGTTCTTGTGTTTTGCAATTTCGTCACCACCACATATAGTTTGCACGATTTTTATCTATTCTATTTTGAAATGTTTTTTGAAAAAAGGCTTGCAATTTCAAGAATGTATTGTTATAATACCCATCTGCGGACATTCATGTTCAGACTTTTATAGGGAGGTGCGAATTCATGCCCAACATCAAGTCCTCGGCTAAGAGAGATCAGCTTCAGAAGGCGGCGCGCGAGAAGAACCGTGCGGAGAAGTCGGCTCTGAAGACCGAACTGAAGAAATTCGACGCGGCGGTCCAGTCCGGCGACAACGCGGCGGCGGCTGAAACCTATAAGGTTGCTGTGAAGTCCGTTGACAAGGCGGCGGCAAAGGG
>JAZUEL010000054.1:0-16319 GCA_045640125.1 Oscillospiraceae bacterium | reverse complement strand
TTTCCGGCTGGCTCTCAGCTATACGCGCTCGGCGGCGGATGCCGAGGATGTGGCCCAGACCGCGCTGCTCGCGCTCTACCGCACAGACACCCGCTTTGAAAGCGAGGCGCATATCAAACACTGGCTGATGCGCGTGACGGTGAACGAGTGCCGCAAGCTGTTCCGTGCGCCGTGGCGCAGGCATGAAGATATTGCGGACTACGCGGAAAGTCTCGCCCTGCCGGAGCCGGAGCAGCAGGAATTGCTGGAAACGGTGATGGCGCTGCCGGTGAAATATCGCACAGTGCTGTATCTCTATTATTATGAGGAGTACAGCACCGCCGAGATCGCCGTGATCCTGGGCATCCCCGCCGCCACGGTGCGGACGAGGCTTGTACGCGGGCGTGAAAAGCTCAAAACGCTTTTGGCGGAGGAGGAATTACTATGACAGAGCGAGAACTGTTTCAAAAAACCTTTTCTCATATCCATGCCCCCTCCGACACCGTTATGGAGGTATTGAACATGGCAAATAAACCGAAACACATATCCAAAACAGGACGTATCGCGCTCATCGCGGCGGTGTGCGCGGCGCTGCTCATCGGCGGCGCACTGGCGGTAAGCACCCTGCGCTCGGATGCGGGCTTGCTGGCGAGACTGCGTCTGACTGACGCGGATGTTGCGGCTTTGGACGAGAACATCGGTTCGGCGCTGTCGGAGCCCGTCGCGTCCGATACGCACGAGGGCATCACCGTGTCCGTAGCGCGGGCGGCGGCGGACGGAAACGCGGCCTTTATCGCCCTGCGGGTCGAGGGACTGAACATTCCGGAGGGCTATATACCCTTTGCGGGGCGGCTGACGGTCACGGCGGACGGCGAGGAACTCGGCAACTATGGCTGGGGCTTCGATAACGGTCTGCGCTGGAGGGACGGGCAGGCGGTCTACGACGACGGCACCGCCGCACAGCCGGACGGCAAGTCGTTTGTCGCCCGTTATGACCGGGGAGACGGCTCTCTGGAGCTGGATATCGACCTTTCTCCCGATGGCTCTCACAGCGAGTCGCTGGTCGGACAGGAGATCGAGCTGAGCTTGAACGAGCTTGGAATCATAAACGGGACGCAGTCCGGCACAGAGCCGGAGCAGACCGTTGCGGGGCCCTGGATGCTGCGCTGGACACTGGCGGGCGCGGGTGAAAGCCTTTTCTACACCTTGAATGAGCCCTTGAACGACTGGGTCACGCTCTCGGAGCTGACGCTCTCGCCGATGTCCGTGAAGCTCGCCTACAACGGCGACGGCAAGGACGGGGAGACGCTTGAGCTGCTGCCGGAGCTCGTCGGGCTGCAAAAGGCGGACGGCTCCGTGCTGACCGTCCTCGGCGGCGGATATGCGGGCTGCGAGGACGACGGCGCGACCTTTACGGTCGAGAAAAGTATCAGCGGCATCCTTGATCCGCAGGAGATTACGGCGCTGATCTTCCGCGACGGAATCGACGGCACGGAAACGGTCGTGACCTTGAATAACTGAACATTATAATGCAAAACCACCCTTTGTCCGATGACAAAGGGTGGTTTGTTCGTGTAAAAAGATGTCAGAAAGAGATTTCTCAGTCCTCGAGCTCCTCGACTTCGACCTCGATGTCGTCCAGCTCGTCCAGATCGAACTCGAGCTTCGCGCCGCAGCCGGGGCACTGGATGCAGCCGGATTCCAGCACATCCTCGTCGAAGGTGATGCTGTCGCCGCACTCGGGGCAGGTGACCTCGTAGAACAGCTCTTCGTCGTCCTCTTCGTCGTCCTCGTCGTCCTCGTCCCAGAACTCGGCATCGTCGTCATCCCACTCGTCGTAGACGATGTTCTCGACATCCTCCAGATCGTCGCTGACGACGTCCAGACCCTCGTTCAGCTCCTCGACGGAAGCATCCAGATCGTCCACGTCCAGCGCCAGATCCTCCAGAATGTCCAGAATGGTGGCGAGAACTTTGCCTTCCTTGGTTTCGGGGTCGGCCATGCCGAAGCCCTCGACCAGACCCTTGAGGTATGCGACTTTTTCGGAAGTAGTCATGGTGATGACCTCCTTAATGAAATGGGGGCTTATCAGCCCTTGGCGCGGCCGAGATACTCGCCGGTGCGGGTGTCGATCTCGATGCGCTCGCCGGGCTCGATGAACAGGGGCACCTTGACCTCGGCACCGGTCTCGACGGTGGCGGGCTTGGTGGCGTTGGTGGCGGTGTTGCCGGCGAAGCCGGGGTCGGTATCGGTGATCTCGAGGGTGACGAAGTTGGGAGCCTCGACGTTGAAGATCTTGCCCTTGTAGGAGTAGATGGTGCAGGTCTCGTTTTCCTTCACGAAGCGGAAGGATTCGTTGAGGTTGGTCTTGTCCACGGGGACCATATCGTAGGTCTCGGAATCCATGAAGTAGTAGATGTCGCCGTCGGCGTAGCTGAACTCCATGTCCTTGCGCTCCACGAAGGCACTCTCGAACTTGGCGGAGGGGTTGAAGGACTCCTCGCGGATGGCACCGGTCATGACGTTTTTGTACTTGGTGCGCACGAAAGCAGCGCCCTTACCGGGCTTGACGTGCTGGAATTCGACGACCTGCATGACCTGGCCGTCCATTTCAAAGGTGACACCATTGCGAAAATCGCCTGCAACAATAGGCATAAGTTTTTCCTCCAGTTGTATTATAAAAAATTTTTACTCACTAACTCAAAATTGTACTATAAAACCGGCGCTTTGGCAAGCGTTTTCTATAGAGCGCGGTGCTCGGGAGCGGTTTTTCGGCGTTAACCCCAGGGGAAAAACAAAAATTGAAACTTTTTGTTTCTTTTTGTTAAGATTATGTAAATTTTATCTTGCTTTTTCCAGAAAATTGTGAGATAATCGACACACGATTGTAACTTATGTAAACTTTGATATATCTCGAAATGCGAAACCGGAAGAAAGAACGGGAGGGCAAACCATGAAGCGTACTCTGGCGATCCTGATGTGTCTGGTGATGTGTCTGAGCCTGCTGCCCCTTGCGGCGCTGGCGACGGACGGCGGGGCGGAAGAAATCGTTGAGACGGAGGAAGCGGAAGCAATCGTTGAGACGGAGGAAGCTGTTGCCGAGCCTGTGCTCTTGGAGAGTGAGGGCGGTCAGGGACAAGGCGTGCCGGACGGCGATGACCACGGCGAAGGCTGCTGCGAAAGCAGCGATCAGGATCAAGAGCAGGTCAACGCGGAGGGCTATTCGCTGAAGTTTGATGGCCGCGGTCCGGTGAGCATTGAGCCCGACGGCGAGAACTACAAGGTGACGCTGAGCTTCTTCTACAAAGCACCCGCGGCGGCCTATCTTTGTGCGAAGGCCTCCATTCCCGGTCCGGACGGCAGCCCGTCTTTGTCTGTCTGGGAGGAGAATGCGCTGCCGGTGACAGAGGGCGACAGCGCCAACGAACACAACATTACGCTGACGCTGCCTAAGAGCGACTTTGACAACTGCGATGTTCAGCTCGTGCTGTCTTTGCACGCGGTCAAGCAGGATGATTCCAAGCTGGTCTCGAACTCTATTTTCCAGCACCTAGGCCAAGGCGGCGGCCCCGGCGGCCCTGGTGGTGTGCCCGAGAGTGGTCATGTGGACGGCTACTCCATCACCCATGATGAGCCGGTGGTGGGCAGGGTGTCCGTCGTTTCGCGCGCGCATTTTAACGCGCCCGCGCATGCGGCCTTTGCGTACGGCGGTCAGATTATCAATGCCCCCGTGGGCGGATGGCAGGAGCAGAACGGCGGCGATATCTATGAACAGGCCTATGTGGACGCGCCGATCGAACACGTTGATTTCCGGCTTGTTCCCGGCACGACCTATGAGGCCTATCTCCATCTCCGCGTGACCGATCAGGAGCACGGCGATGTAGTTATTTTGGATGAGGAGCATCCTACCTTTACCTACACGACGCAGGGCAGTCTGGAGGAAATGCCGCTGGCCGCCATCACGCCCACCGAGGAAACGGATGCACAGGGTGATTACATCTGCGAAAACGGCACGATTCAATTTAGCTACGGCGACGAATTTGCGGATTACAACAGCTATACATACGCCACGCGGGTGACGGTCTCGGAAAGCGGAACCTACCATTTTGCGCTCAATTACAGCTCCAGAACCTCGGAGTTCAGCGCCGCGCTGGAGGACGGAACTCAAGAGGGAGGCATCTATATGGATGATGCCTTCAATTCTCAGGGCTTCTATGCCGAGCTGTCGGCGGACAAAAGCTATCGTCTGTATATCCACGGTGCGGTGGCGGACGTGAAAAATGCGGTTTATACAGTGACGAAGATCATCCCCGGCGAAGCGGAATTCAGTGTGACAAAAGGCACGCCGGAGGTACACGCGGACAACTCCATCGTCACGGTTCGCTTCCAATACTCCGTCAGCAAGTATTACAAAGCGGGCTACGAGGAGGATGTGGAGTATCAGCTTGCCTCCGAGGTCAACAGCGATCCGACTCCGGGCAGCCTGACCCACAACGGGTTCAGCGGGCACAGCCCCTTTACAGACCCGTGCAAGGATAAAGCTGCCAACGACGGTCTGAGTGAGCTGGTGGCCGGACAGAAATATGTCTATCGCTGCCTGATCTGGAACAGCGACAAGACAAAGGTTTTGGCCTACAGCGAACTGGGCAGCTTCACCGCTCCGGCGGCTGCGGCCTTCGACGAGCTGGAGAACGGCGCAAACAACCTGTATAATTTTGTCATGGGTAAAAGCTACCGCTATGTCTGTCCGGAGGACGGTCTGTATTCCCTCAGCGGCCTCTGGGCGCGGTCCATGGGCAACCGGACGACGCGCATCACCCTCTATGGCGAGGACGGCACGGTTTTGGGCAGCTCAAGCACTAAGACGGGTCGATCGGTCGATTTCCACTATAAGATGACCAAGGGGACGGTCTACTATATCTATCCCGGTATTGAGACGATCTCCCCCATGTTCTACATTGTTCCTATCTCGGCGGCGGATATGACGAATGAAGGTCTCGCCGCAACAACCGATGCCGCACTCGACGGTTTGCAGAACACCATCCGCGATCTGATGAAGGACGGCAGCGGCAATAACGTGGCGCTTCCGGACTATGTATCCGCCGACAGCGCAGAGGAAGCTGCGCTCCGCAGCGCCATTGAAAACGGCGATGCTATTACGGCCACCGTCACCGGCGAGGAGGTCACGCCCCAATTCGACGAGCAGAGTGCGCTGGATGAAGCCGCCGGCGAGGCCGCGGAGGGGCTTCTGTTCCTCGACCTCGGCGTGGAGCTGAAGAACAAGGGCAAGGATCTCGGTAGCCTCACGGAGCTGGAGGATGAGATCCTGTTCGAAGTGGAGTTGCCCGAGGGCTATTCGGTCGGCAATAAATTTGCTGTTGTACGCCTGCATAACGGAAACACCGAAAAGCTGGAGACTACGGCGGAGCTCAACCGCTCAGGCAAACCGGTCGTGAAATTCGGAGCGGACAAATTCTCCCTGTACGGCATTTATGCCGAGGAGGGTACGACCCCGAAGCCGACCCCGAAGCCGACGCCGACACCGGTGCCGAAGCCTGAGGCGATGAAGTCCGACGCAAAACCGCCGAAGACCGGCGATGAGGCTATGCCGCTGGTCTGGGCACTGCTGGCGCTGACGCTTGGCACCTCCGCCGTGATCGTCGGCAAAAAGCGCCGCGGATAAGACGAAATTTCCAAAATGAATCCCCCCGAAGCAAGCGCTTCGGGGGGATATTTCTTACAGGATGATGAGCTGCTTCGGCGCTTGGGTGATGTCGAGGCAGCCGCCTGCGTACAGCCAGAGAACGTCCTCAATGCGCACACCGAATTGCCCGGGCAGGTAGATGCCCGGCTCGGCGGAGATGACCGCGCCCTCCGGCATGGGCTCTGCGTTCGAGGGGGCGGCGTTGGGGCTTTCATGGACCTCCAACCCCAGACTGTGCCCGAAGCTGTGTCCGAAGTATGCGCCGTAGCCCGCGTCCGCGATGACCTTGCGGGCGGCGGCATCGATGTCGCGTCCTGTCGCGCCCGGCTTCGCAGCATCGATGCCCGCCTGCTGCGCCGCGAGCACGGTGTTGTAGACCTTTTTCATCTCGTCCGTCACGGAGCCGAGCGCCACCGTGCGGGTCATGTCGGAGCAGTAGCCGTTGTAAAGGGTGCCGAAGTCCATGGTGATGAAGTCGCCGGAACGGAGGATGTTGTCCCCGGGCTCGCCGTGGGGCATACTGGTCTTGGCACCGGCGATGACGATGGGTGGGAAGCTCAGGCCCTCGCCGCCAAACTTGTACAGGCGGTAGATAAGCTCTGCCGCGAGCTCCTGCTCGCTCAGACCCGGGCGGATGATGCCGAGCAGCTCGTCCAGTGCCCGCTCCGCAATGCGCTGCGCGGCGATGAGGCTTTGCAGCTCCTCCTCGGTTTTGGACGGGCGCAGCTCCGCGATGACGCGGGCGGCGTTTTGCAGGCTCACGCCGAGCGTTTTCTCCATCCGCGCCCACTCGCTCAGGCTCGTGCGATCCTCCTCCGCGCCGACGCGGGCGAGGCCGTTTTGCGCCAGGATCTCTCCCGCGAGAGCCTTGAAAGGCTTGTCGGCGCTGACGCAGAGCACGGTCATGTCTGTCACGGCTTCGGAGGCGGCTTCGATGTAGCGGCTGTCCGTGATGAGCCACGCCCTGTCGCGGGCGATGATCGCCGCGCCGTCCTCGATGTGGAAGCCTGCGGCGTAGCGGATGGTGACAGGGTCGGTGAGCAGAAGTGCGTCCAGCTCGCCCAGATTCTGTTGGATACGGGATAGATTTGACATACAATTACTCCGCATAGTTTATATCGCGGGTCGTGTAGGGCCCGAAATAGGATGTTTCTTCAAACACGGCGGCCTCGCCGCCGATCGTGAAATAGACCCGCCGCGCCTCGCCTGCCTGCAAAACGGTGGCGGTGAGAGCCTGAACGGCGGCGCTGCGCTGTGCGGGGCTGAGGGCGGCGAAAAAGCTCTCCGTCACCTCCACGGCGCAGCTTCCGTTGGCGATGCTGACGGTGGGAAGACTGCCCGTGAACAGCGCGGGGCAGGCGGGCTCCTGCGCCTCGTACAGCGTGGCGACGGCCGCTTCGGTGAGACTTCCGTAGGCGGATACGTCGCAGGCGTAGGGCAGCAGCGCGGTCTGCGCCAGGTTGGGCATCGGGATGCCGAGCCGGAGCTGGGTCTCGCCCTTGGGGGCGGAGGCGGGGCCGATGGCGGGCTTGAACGCGGTCAGCGGCTCCGCCAGCGAGCGATAGACGTAGGTCTCTATGCGCTGCCCCTCGCAGAGGAGCTGCACGCTGTCCACATCGGACAGCACGGTCAGCGAGTTCACGATCGCCCAGACGGTCAGCCGCTCGCCCAGCGCGGTCTGCGGACGGTTTTCCACAAATGCCGCGCTCAGGTCCACGGTGCATACGCCGTTTTCCGTCCGGCAGGAGAGCAGCTCCGTACCGGCGGGGATGGCGGAGTGCAGCGCGGGGTCGTTCGGGCCGCGCAGAAGCTCCTCCATGACGTAGCGTTCGAGCGGCGTGTCGTCCGAAAGAGACAGGCTGTGGTATTCACTCACGAGCCAGGTATCGGTCTCGTCCGCGAAATACAGGTGCAGACGGCGGGTATAGGGGTCGGAGTCCGTGTCCTGCAGGAGCGCGTCCTCGGTATCCAGCCCCTGAAAGATCGTCGTGCCGCCCGCAGCGATGCTCACGGCATCCACATCGTCGAGCCGGCACAGGGTCAGCGCGGCACAAAAGGCCGCGAGGCTTTGCTCCATGGGGCTGAGCGACAGGAAGCTTTCCGAGAAGTTCAGTGTGACAAGACCGTTCTGCGCGGTCGAGCCGAGCAGTGTCACATCGCCGCTGACGGCGGCTCGCAAATGGCTGTGACGCGGCTTTTCCACGAAAAGGCGCAGCGCGGTGTCGAGATCGGCGCGTTCGCCGCTCTCGAGCAGACAGCTTTCCGGCTGCACCAACTCGCCCGCGTCGCTGCCGTCGTAAAGACGGTATACGGTCATGGCATTGGCGCTGCCGCTGTCCGCCGTGGAAGCGGCGCAGCCGGAAAGAAGCGCGAGCAAAAGCAGGAGGGCAAGCCACTTTTTCATTCCTGACCCTCCTTCGAGGCGTAGTAGGGGAAGCAAACGGTGAAGCGCGTGCCGTTCGGCTGACGGCGCGCGACCTCCACCGTGCCGCCGTTTGCATCCACGGCATCGTGGACGATGGAGAGACCCAGACCGCTGCCGCCGGAGGCGCGGGAGCGCGCCTTATCCACGCGGTAGAAGCGCTCGAACACGTTTTCGAGATCCTGTTCGGGGATGCCGATGCCCGTGTCCTCCACGGTGAGCTGCACCGTGGCTTCCCGTCGGGAGAGCGTGAGCGTGACCGTGCCGCCGGAGAGATTGTATTTGATGCCGTTTTCGACGAGATTGAAGATGACCTGATACAGCTCGTCCGCCGAGGCAAAGACAGTGCAGTTTTCCGCGAGATTCATTTCAATGGCGACGTTCTGCGCGTCCGCGAGCGGCTGGAGAAGATTCCGCGTGCGGCGGGCGACGGCGGCGAGGTCCACGCATTCGCGCGTTCTGCGGTTGGTGCCGGAGTCGAGCTTCGTGAGGCTCATGAGCTTTTCCGTGGTGCGCTGAAGCCGCTCCGCCTCGGAGCCGATGTCGGAGGCGAACTCGCGCATGGTGTCGGCGTCCATGGTGCCGGACTGCGTGATGGAGTCGGACAGAAGCCGGATCGCCGCGAGCGGCGTGCGCAGCTCGTGGCTGGCGTCGGACACGAAGCGGCGGCGCGCCTCCTCGGTGGATTCGAGCCGCCCCGTGAGGACGTTGAACTCGTCCGAAAGCTCCGCGATCTCGTCCGTGCCGCGCACATCGACACGGTAGGCATAGTTGCCCCCGCGCACGACCTTCATCGCGGCGGCAAGCCGCTGGATGCGCTTGGTGAGCGTGGCGGCGATGATAAATTCCAGCACCAGACCCACGCCGCCCACGGCGAGCGAGATATTGCCGAGGTTGCGCTGCAAGCCGCGGATATAGCTGCCCTGCTCGGCATCGTATTCATAGAGATAGACCGCGCCCGTGACCGAGCCGGCGGAGGACACCACCGGCATCGCCGCGCGGCTCATGAACACGCCGTCCGTGTAGGCGTGGTAGCTCACGGCGTGGCCGGACAGCGCGTCCGCGATCTCGCGCAGCAGCGCATAGCGCCCCACGGCGCTGTCCTCGGCGGAGGAGTCGTAGAGGATGAGCCCCGCCTCGTCCGTGACGATGATGCGCGTCAGCGGCATCACGTCGATGAGCTCCATGACCTGCGCCACGCCCTCCGTGGACAGCGGCTCCAGCGCCGACAGCGACGACGACATCACCGCCGCCTGCGACTGCATGGCGCTCTTTTTCGAGCGCAGCACCAGATCACGGCTGGCGAGAACGGGATAGGTGTTCATCAGCACGAGCAAAGCCGCGATCAGCAGCGCAAAGGTGGCGATCATCTTGGCGCGAACGGAGAAGGTATTTCGTTTTTTCTCAGTCCTTAAAATAGTAACCCACGCCCCACTTGGTAATGATATAGGCCGGCTCAGCCGGATTCGGCTCCAGCTTCTCGCGCAGACGGCGGATGTGCACGTCCACGGTGCGTATGTCGCCCTGATAATCGTAGCCCCAGACGAGGTCAAGCAGATTTTCGCGCGAATACACCTTGCCCGGGTTTCGCATGAGCAGCTCCGCGAGGTCGAATTCCTTCACGGTCAGCTCGACGCTGCGCCCCTCGACAGAGGCGCTGCGGCGCTGGGGGTCGATGGTGATGAGCCCGCGGGTGAGAACGCCGTCATCCGCTGCGTCCGGATTCTGGGGGCTCATGCCGCTGCGGCGCAGCAGCGCCCGCACACGGGCTTTCAGCTCCAGAATGTTGAAGGGCTTGGTGATGTAATCGTCTGCGCCGTATTCAAAGCCGATGAGCTTGTCTGTGTCCTCGGTCTTGGCGGTGAGCATGATGATGGGCACATTGGAGAAAGTGCGGATCTGCATACAGGCGGCAAGCCCGTCCAGCTTCGGCATCATGAGGTCGAGAATGATGAGGCTGTATGCGCCGGTTTGCGCCATGGCGACGGCGGTCTCGCCGTCGTAGCAGCCGTCCACCTCATAGCCCTCGTTTTCCAGATTGAATTTGATCCCCTTGACGAGCAGTTCCTCGTCGTCAACGACCAGAATTTTCATAAAAATCACCTCGGCGTTAATATGTGATGTAGTCCTCGAGAACAGCCAGTCGGGCTTCGCCGATACCCGGCACGGTCAGGAGCTCATCGGGCGCGTCGAAGCTGCCCAGCTCCGCGCGGCGGGTCAGAATGGCATCCGCCAGAGACGGCCCGATGCCGGGGATGTCCTCCAGCGCCGTTTGATCGGCGGTGTTGATGTTGAGCTTCGCGGCGGTCGGCGCGGCGATGGGCCGCAGCGCAAAGGAGTCGGGCTCTGTCGGACGGGCGAAATACAGCACGGTCACCAGGAGCAGAACGAGAGCCGGCCAAATGCATAGTTTTTCCTGTTTCTTCATGTTTTTCTGACATTCGGGAGGATTTGTTGGTTGCTTTTCCGGCGAAATACTCTTATAATAGAAGCCAAATGGATGCAAAAACGGCGAAAAGCCCGCTTTCTGTTTTCATCATACCATATTTGCGCGGAGAATAACATGAAAAAATCAAAATTCCTCCTGCTGTTTCTGACAATTCTGATCCTGGCCTCCGCCCTGCCCCTGCAGGCACTGGCACTGGACGATCCGGAGATCGCGCCGCCGGCGGCTGTCCTCATGGACGCGGAGAGCGGCGAGGTGTTCTATTCGGTCGGGGCGCATGACTCGCGCGACCCCGCGAGCACCACCAAGATCATGACCGCGCTGCTCGTGATCGAGGCCGTGGAGGACGGAAAGTTCACGCTGGACGATTCCGTGGCGGCTTACGATGACTGCCAGAAGGGCATGGCGGAGGACAGCTCCAACGCCAACCCCGTCATCGCGCCCGGAGAGATCCTCTCCATCCGCGATCTGCTGTACTGCGCCATGCTTTCCAGCGCCAACGAGGCCTGCAACATTCTGGCGGAATACACCGCCGGCTCCATCGATGCCTTTGTTGACCTTATGAACGAGCGGGCGGAGGAGCTCGGCTGCACCGACACCAAGTTCCGCAACCCCAACGGGCTGGAAAATGCCAACCATTACAGCAGTGCCTACGATCTGGCGCTGATCGCCCGCGAGTGCGTGAAGCATACGCAGCTCGTGGAGATTTGCAGTTCGCCCAGCTACGGCGTGGATGCCACCAACATGAACGATCCCCGCACGCTCCGCAACTCCAACAGGCAGCTCGACAGCAACAGCGACTACTACAACCCCGAGGTCTACGGGCTCAAGACCGGCTTTTTTGAAAGCGCCGGCTACTGCCTCGTCTCCGCCATGGAAAAGGACGACATCAATCTGATCGCCGTCATTCTGGGCGAGGCGGACGAGAATGCGCGCTTTGCGGATGCCAACACCCTGTTTGACTGGTTTTACGAAAACTTCAGCTATGTGCAGGTCCTCTCCGCCACGGATTCCGTCATCAAGGTCCCCGTGCAGCTCGGCGTGGATGAGTCCGTGGCAGGCCGTCCCGAGGTCAGCGTCAATGTGCTGCTGCCCAACGACTTTGACATGGACAGCGTGCAGTATGAATATGTCGTGTACAGCGACCGCGATGCAACGCCGCTGGTAGCGCCGGTCAACGCCGGAACGATTCTGGGCGAGGTCACGGTCTCGGCGGACGGACGCGAGTTCGGCACGGTCAACATCGTTGCCACGAACACGGCGGAGCTTTCGCGCGGTGTGTATCTGAAAAATTCCCTGCGTACGATCCTGCAGCAGCCCGTGGTGCGCAAGCTGCTTGTGACGCTGATTTTGGTCGTGGCGCTGTATCTGATCCTCGTGTTCTTCTATCTGGTGCAGAGAGCCCGCCATGTGCGCTCCCTGCGCGAGGCGCGGCAGAGCCGTGTGGAGCGGCAGGCCATGCGGGAGAACTTCTCCGATGTGCCGCTCGGCGAGGAGGAGCCGCGGGAGAGCGAATTCAGCTTCCGCGAGTTTGTTTCGGGACTGCTGGCAAAGCTCAAGCGCGAGGATGACGATTACGACGACTACGACGACGAAGACTGATTACCAAGTGATTGCTTAAATAAAAGCCGTCCGGTTTTCCGGACGGCTTTCGCATATCTGCACATATCAAAAAAGAGAGTCCCTCGGGACTCTCTTTTTTGTTGTAGATGTTGCTTTGCAATCAGCCGGCGTAGGTAACTCCGGACAGAGCGCAGACTTCGTCAATGATCGCCTGGACACCGGCGGTGTCGTTGTTGATCTCGCCGCGAGCCATGCCGTCGCGGAAAGCGGTCTGGGCGATGACGTCAAACCAAACCTCGAAGCCCTCGGCGTCGATGTCAACGACGGTGGCGCCGGCATCAGCCAGAGCAGCGCGGTCAGCATCGAGAGCCTTGGTGAGCAGGTCGAGGGAGTAGTTGGAGGTGGCATCCGCAGCGGACTGAATGACTTCCTGCTGCTTCGCGGTCAGGCCGTTCCACCAGTCGAGGTTGACGGTGATGAAGTTGCCGGCAGCGAAGGTGTTGTCGTACATCCAGTAGGGAGCGTCAGCGTAGAGCTGCATGGAAACCAGAGCGGAAGCGTCCATCTGAGTGCCGTCGATGATGCCGGTCTGGAAGTCAGTGGCGAGGTCCCAGGGGAACACGTCGATGACGTTCAGGTTGAGGTCGAGGCGCTGGCCGAGTTCCTGATACATGGCGACGTTGTGGTTGCCGAAGGACTCGGACTGGCTCAGCAGGTCTTTCAGAGTGGTGAACTCATAAGTGGTGGTGAAGGCGTTGGAGCCGCCGGCGCTGGTGGCGAGGAACTTGATGCCGTTCTTCTCGGCTTCCGCCTCGATCAGAGCCGAGGTGGTCTCGTTCTCGAAGATGATGTCGTTGAAGCAGGCCAGAGCGTTGGCGCTGGAGTCAGCAAAGTACTGGGGAATGGTGTTAAGCAGATAGAGCTCGTCGGGGTTGTCGGACTGGCTGAGCAGGCACATATTGGCAGAGCCGTTGCCCACGCCGGCAAGCTGGTCGCCGTGGCCGAGGAAGGTGCCGCCGTACTTCACGTCAACGGTGACAGCACCGCCGGAGAGGTTGTTGACGACTTCGGCAAAGTGACCCGCGATCTGACCGCCGGTCTCGGTCTCGTTGAACAGGCAGTTGAACACGATGCTCAGGGGTTCAACGTCCTCAACGGCCTCGGGAGAGGGCTCGCCGGAGGGCTCACCGGAAGCGTCGCCGGCCTCTTCGGCGGGCGCGGCTTCTTCCGCGGGGGCTGCTTCTTCGGCAGCGGGGGCTTCTTCCACAGGAGCTTCCTCAACGGGAGCTTCCGCGGTTTCGCCGCAGGCGCACAGGGCAAAGACCATGAGCACCGCAAGCAAGAGCGCAAAAAGTTTCTTCATGTTTGTTCCTCCTAAAAAATTTTGGATTTTGGTATGTTCGGAACAGGCATTCGCCTGGTTTCCTATGGGGTTACATGATGCCGAGCAGATGGGGGAAGAAAGTAACATAGCCGGGGATGAACGCGATCAGCAAGACCATAACGATTTCGCAGATAAAGAAGGGCCACACGCCGGAGAATACTTTGGACGGACTGACGCGCAGCGCGTTGGAGGTGGCAAAGACATTCATGCCGACGGGCGGGGTCAGACCGGCGATCTCCATGATGAAGCAAAGGGAGATAACGATGGCGTAGGGGTTGTAGCCGATGTTGACCAGAATGGGGAAAACGACGGGGACGGTGATGATGATGATGCTCATCATGTCCATCACGCAGCCGCAGAAGATGTACAGCACGATGACCAGCAGGAACACGACGGCCGGAGGCGCGTTCAGCGAGGCGACGGCCTGCGACAAGTAGTTGGCAAGACCGGTCAGGCTCACAAGGCGGGAGAAAATCTGGCCGCCGATGATGATGGGGAAGATGCCCGCCTCCATGACAGCAGAGTCTACAATGCAGGCCCAGATGCGCTTAAAGGGAAGGCGCTTGAAGACGGCGTACACGAGGCAGGCGATGGCACCCACGGCACCGCCGACGACGGCGGGGAACCAGCCGAGCATCGTTCCGCCGATGATGAGCATGAACAGAAGCAGGATCGGAATGAGGAATGCGAGGCTCTTGAGCTTTTCTTTGGCGGAAAAGCCCTCCTTGGCAGCGGGGGGGATGGAGCCTTTTTTCACCAGACCGTAAATGAAGATGGTCAGGCAAAGGGCAACAGCCGTCACAATGCCGGGGAATATGCCGCAGGACAGGGCGTTTGCAATGTTGAGGTTAAAGTCGTTGGGTGCGATGATGCAGAACATGAGGATGCCCATGGACGGCGGGATCAGCGTGGACAGAGCGCCCGAGGAGGCGATGGTGCCGTAGCAGAGCTTTTCATCGTAGCCGCGCTTCCGCAACTCGGGAATGGACATACGACCGAAGACGATGTTGCCGGCGATGGAGGAGCCGGAGCAGGCACCGAACACGGCGTTGGCGCACACGACAGTATAGAGCAGACCGCCGCGGACGCGGGCGAGGAAGCGGTGGAAGCACTCAAAAGCGCCCTCCGCCACGCCGGTTTCCGAAACCAGTGCGCCGACCAGAGAGAAGAGCGGCAGCACGGCGTAGTTGTAGTTGGCACCGAGGTCATAGATGTCCGAGAGCTTGGAGATGACCATGTTGAAGTTCAGCGCCGTCCCCATGACCAGGGGATTGTATGCCAGGAAGCCTGCAAAGGCGGTGGACAGCATGGAGATAAACACGGGAACGCCGCAGAAAGTCATGACGAGCATGGCGGCAAAGCAGAGAATGCAGAGAGTGGTGGCAGTCATGCGTCAAGACCTCCTTCAAGAGTTTCTTCCATAGGTGCTTCGTCCGGAGCGTCGGGTCCGTGAGCTTTTTCGGGGTGCATGGTGTAGTAGGCGTTGACACCGGGATACTTCCAGAAGCGGATCATGCGGACGATCGACCAGACAAAGCTCAGACCCAGCAGTGTGAAGCCCAGAATGTGGCATACGGTAAAGGGCCACTTGGGGAAGTCGCCGGGGATGTTGGTGATGGATTTGTGCATTTTGATGTCGGGCACAAGAATGTTCGCCACAGAGGCAAACGAGATGTAGAAGGACAGCGCGGCGCCGAGAATGTGGCCGATGAGCATGAAGATCTTTTCCAGCCAGCGGGGGAACTTGCCGCAAATGAGGTCGATGCGGGTGTGACCCTGATCGAGCGTGACATAGCCGGCGGTCAGAAAGACCAGAGGAATATGAAAGTACTTGATGATGGCCATGCTGCTGGAGATGCCGTGTGCCCAGTCCAGTCCGGCCTTGTGCAGCTTCGCGCCGACGACATCCACGAAAGCGATGAGCATGATGACGATCAACGCGACGGCGGAAATATTGGCGAAAAAGTGAAAGAAAGCGACGATCTTATCATCCACCGAACGGAATTTGGAGAATTCGGTATCCGGCAGACGGTCTTCGGGCTTTTTGTTTTTCTTTCCGAACAGACGTTGGAAGAAAGCGTACAGGGGCGAGTCCTTAAATTCGTTGTAGGGCTCGTTCTGAATGTTTTGATCCAATTTCATACCTCCTTGCGGCCCAGAGTTTTACCCATATATTATATTATAAAATTATTGTTTGTCAATGAAAATTAAATAAACATTAAACTATCAAAGCCATCATTCCGATATAGTATCGGTTGCTATCTGTGTCGGTTTATGATACAATATCTTGAATAATCATGGAGAGAGGTTCGGCATAATGGCATCGGATGCGAAGCTGCTGTATCAAAAAATCGAGGGCGAGGTCTCGAAAATCGTGGTGGGCAAGGCGGATAAGCTGCGCCTCGTCACGGCGGCGCTGTTCGCCGACGGTCATATCCTGCTGGACGATCTGCCCGGCGTGGGCAAGACCACCCTCGCCAAAACGCTGTCCCGCGCGCTCGGCTGCGAGGCAAGGCGCGTGCAGTTCACGCCCGACCTGCTGCCCTCCGATGTGACGGGCATGAACATCTATGACCGCGCCTCGGGGGCGTTCAAGCGCCTGCAGGGGCCGGTGATGACCAATCTCCTGCTCGCCGACGAGCTCAACCGCGCCATCCCGCGCACGCAGTCGGCGCTGCTGGAGGCCATGGAGGAGCGGCAGGTGACGCTCGACGGCGAGACCGAGCCGCTGCCGAAGCCTTTTTTCGTGCTGGCGACCCAAAACCCCGTGGAGTCGGAATCCACCTTCCGTCTGCCCGCCGCGCAGCTCGACCGCTTTATG
>JAZUEL010000053.1:0-2509 GCA_045640125.1 Oscillospiraceae bacterium | reverse complement strand
CTCGGTATAGACCGAGCCGGGCACCTGATCGGCGTAGACCCGGATGCGCTCGCGGCGCTTCTGCTTGATGTCCTTGAGGACATTGAGGCGGATGCCGTTGGGGTCGTAGATGTAGCCGTCGGAATCGCTCATGGCGACGACGCGCGCGCCGAGCTGCTGCGCCTTTTCGGCGGCGTAGGTGGCGACGTTGCCGCTGCCGGAGACGACGACCGTCTTGCCCTCAAAGCTGGTGTTGAGCTGGTGGCGCAGGACCTCGTCGGCAAAGTAGCAGATGCCGTAGCCGGTCGCCTCGGTGCGGGCGGGGGAGCCGCCGTAGCAGGGCTCCTTGCCGGTGATCGCGGCAGCGTCGAAGCGGGTGGTGATGCGGCGGAGCTGACCGAACATATAGCCGACCTCGCGCGCGCCCACGCCGATGTCACCGGCGGGGATGTCGGTGAACTGGCCGATGTGACGGTGCAGCTCCATCATGAAGCTCTGGCAGAAGCGCATGACCTCGCCGTCGGACTTGCCGCGGGGGTCGAAGTCGCTGCCGCCCTTGCCGCCGCCGATGGGCAGCGTGGTCAGCGCGTTTTTCAGCACCATCTCAAAGCCGAGGAACTTGATGATGGACTGGTTGACGCTCGGATGGAAGCGCAGACCGCCCTTGTAGGGGCCGATCGCGGAGTTGTACTGCACGCGGTAGCCGCGGTTGACCTGCACCCTGCCCGCATCGTCCACCCAGGTGACGCGGAAGCTGATCATGCGGTCGGGCTCCACGAAGCGCTCGAGAATGCCGTTCTCCTCCCACTCGGGGTGGTCGTCCACGATGCCCTCGAGGCTCTCGAGGAATTCGCGGATGCACTGGTGAAATTCGTGCTCGGACGGGTCGCGGCTCACGACCTGGTCATACACACGCTGCAAATAGGCGTTCTTCATATAAAAACTCTCCTTCCGAAGCGGATTTATCTCTGGAATGTCTTGAATGATAAGACTTTCACGCTTTTCTGTCAAGTCACAATTTCCCCCTTTCCGAGGCTCTTTTTTCCTCCCGCCATTCTATGCGCCGCCGATGCGCGCGGACTGCCCGAAACTTCCACGATTCCGGCCGCCGGATGCCCCTCGCTTTTGGGCAATTTGACAAATATTAAAAAAGTATTGCATAATGGGCGGCGGCGTGGTATAGTGTCTACATTGCAGCAACGATTGTCTTTCGTACAAAAACACATGACCATGCGGGACGGAAATTGCTGTTAATAAATGTTGAAAACAATAAAATTTTTATTTGGAGGAAACAAACCCATGAAAAAGTATCTCGCTCTTTTGATGGCGCTGTGCATGATTTTTGCGCTGTGCGCCTGCAGCCAGAGTGCAGCCCCCGCCGCCGAAGAGGCAGCGCCCGCTGACGAAGCCGCTCCCGCTGAGGATGCCGCTGCCGACGGCGATCTCGAGACCCTCGTGATCGGTGTCTACGAGCCCCTGTCCGGCGACAACGGTGCCGGCGGCAAGCAGGAAGCTCTCGGTATGCAGTACGCCAATCAGGAATGCCCCACCGTCGAGATCGGCGGCAAGGAATACAAGGTTGAGCTCGTCATCGCGGACAACGAGTCCTCGAACGATAAGGCCGTCTCCGCCGCCACCCAGCTCGTGGCTGCCAAGGCCTCCGTCGTCCTCGGCTCCTACGGCTCCGGTGTCTCCATTGCCGGCTCCGACACCTTTGCCGAAGCGGGCATCCCCGTCATCGGCGTCACCTGCACCAACCCCCAGGTCACCGAGGGCAACGACCACTACTTCCGCATCTGCTTCCTCGATCCCTTCCAGGGCACCGTGCAGGCCAACTTCGCGCACGATGAGCTCGGCGCTTCCGTCGCCTACTGCCTCGGTCAGCTCGGCAACGACTATGACCAGGGCCTCATCAAGTACTTCACCGAGGCCGCTGAAGGTCTCGGCATGGAAGTCATCACCGAGTCCTTCCCCGAAGGCAACTCCGACTTCACCTCTTACCTGACCAACGCCAAGAATGCCGGCGCGGAAGTCATCTTCGCCCCCACCTCCATCAGCTATGCCCAGCTCATCGTTGAGCAGGCCTCCACGCAGGGTATCGACATCCCCCTCTGCGCTCCCGACACCTGGGACTCCAATGTTGTTCTGGCTGCCGCGCAGGGCACTGACCTCTCCATCAACTGCTCCACCTTCTATGCCGAGGGCGGCGATCCCGCCTTTGAGGAAGGCTTCAAGGCCTGGCTCAACAGCAACTCCGACGCTCTCGCCAACAACGGCGGCAACGATATGATCGCCGCGGTCTCCGTCATGGGCTATGACGCTTACTACACCGCTCTGGAGGCCCTCAAGGCCGCCGGCTCCGCCGATCCCGCGGATGTCCTCGCCGTTCTGCCCGGCGTCACCTACACCGGCGTGTCCGGCGCCATCGCCTTTGACGACATCGGCGACGCCGTCCGCGACACCGCGTTCATCAAGTCCGCCAACACCGAGACCGGCGTTTGGGACTTCGTCGCTGCCCAGAAGGTCGCCT
>JAZUEL010000052.1:0-14566 GCA_045640125.1 Oscillospiraceae bacterium | reverse complement strand
ACTTCGACGCCGCTGGCCTTCAGAATTTTGCAGGCCTGCGTGCCGGCATAGTCGAATTCTGCCGCCTGTCCGATCACGATGGGGCCGCTGCCGATCACGAGTACTTTTTTGATGTTCTTATCGATCATGAATTGTCATCTTCTTTTTTGAAGTTTAGTTTTTTGAATTACAGGACCTTGGCAAGGAACGACTGAAGCCGCTCGCACTTGGGAGCGGTGAATATCTGCTGAGGCGTGCCTTCTTCCATGATGACGCCGCCGTCCAGGAACAGCACCCGGTTGGATACCTCTCTGGCGAAGCCCATTTCATGGGTGACGACCACCATGGTCATGCCCTCGGCGGCGAGCTCCTTCATAACATCCAGAACCTCGCCGATCATCTCGGGGTCGAGGGCAGATGTGGGTTCGTCAAAGAGCATGACCTCGGGCTCCATCATCAGCGCCCGCACGATGGCGACGCGCTGCTTCTGACCGCCGGAGAGACGGGAGGGATATTCACCGGCGCGATCGTCAAGTCCGACGCGCTGCAAAAGCTGATGCGCTTTTGCCTCGGCATCTTTCTTGCTCATTTTTTTGAGCTTGACGGGCGCGAGGGTCATGTTTTCCAAAATGGTCTTGTGGGGGAAGAGGTTAAAGTGCTGGAAGACCATGCCCATTTTCTGGCGGTGGAGGTTGATGTCCACATCCTTGGAAGTGATGTCCACGCCGTCCACGATGATCTGTCCGTCGGTGGGTACTTCCAAAAGATTCAGACAGCGGAGCATGGTGCTCTTGCCGGAGCCGGAGGGACCGAGGATGACCAGCACCTCGCCGCGATCCACGTGCAGACTCACATCGTCCAGCGCGTGCAGCGTTCCGCCGAGATAGAATTTTTTCACATTGTTTGCCTGAATGAGAGTATTCTCGTTAGCCATGCTGCATCCCTCCTTAATGGTCGCTGGTGCGGAGCTTCTTTTCCAGCAGGCCGAGAAGCTTCGTGAGGATGACGACGATAATCAGATAGATAAGCGCCACGGCGATCAGCGGCATGAAGGGGGAGTAGGTGCGGCCGCGAATGATATCGCCGCCCTTGGTGAGGTCGTTCACGGCAACATAGCCGGAAACGGAGGTCTCTTTCAGCAGCGTAATGAACTCATTGCCGAGCGCGGGCAAAACGTTTTTAATGGCCTGCGGCAGAATGATGTGCCACATAGTCTGGACATAGTTGAAGCCCAACGAACGTCCGGCCTCAAACTGTCCCTTGTCGATGGACATGATGCCGCCGCGGATGATCTCCGCAACGTAGGCGGCGGAGTTGAGACCGAAAGCCAGCGAGGCAACAGCAATTCCGTTGTTGGAGCTGGCAAAGATGATGTAGTAGATAATCATGAGTTGCACGACTACCGGAGTTCCGCGGATGACGGTCAGATAGAGATTGCAGAGGGCGTTGAAGAACTTCAGCACGCTGCGGCCGAAGCCCTTGCGCATCTCGCTGCCGTTTTTATCCCAGGTAGCGCGGACGATGGCGATGATCGAGCCGAGCACAACGCCGATGATCAGTGCGACCACGGTGATGCGCAGCGTGATGCCGAGACCTTTCCAGAGATAGCGCCAGCGGCTATCGTCGATGAAGTTCAGAATGAACTGGCTTTTTACGTTTTCCCATAGTTCCATCGGGGATATCTCCTCCTGCTATGTAACACATACAGGGGCAGGATGATCCTGTCCCTGTAATGTAGGATAATAACGGATGCTTATGCGGCGATATATTTGTCGATAATGGCCTGCACGGTGCCGTCCGCGATCAGCTCGGCCAGAGCAGCATTGACCTGCTCGGTCAAAGCACTGCCCTTGTTGAAGCACATGGCGTAATCTTCCTCGGCGTAGGCGGTGTCAAGGATGGTCAGACCCTCGTTGGCAGCGACATAAGCCTTGGCAGGCTCGTTGTCGATGATGACACAGTCGATCTTGCCGGTAGTCAGAGCGGCGACGGCGTCGTTGCCGGTCTTGAAGCGCTGTATGGTGCCGAGGCCGGCGGCTTCGATGTCATCGGATGCATAGATGTCACCGGTGGTGGATTCCTGAACGCCCACGACGGTGTTGGCACCTTCGGCGAAGAGGTCATCCACAGAGGTGATGGCGGAGCCTTCGGGAACGATAACGGACTGGATGCCGGTGGCGTAAGAGGTGGAGAAGTCCACGGACTGGAGACGTTCCTCGGTCACGGTCATACCGGCCATGCCCATGTCGATCTTGCCGGAGGTGACGGCGGCGATGATGGCACCGAAGTCCATATCGACGATCTCAAGCTCAAGGCCGAGCTTCTCGGCCACGGCACCGGCGATCTCGGCATCGATGCCGACGACCTGGTCGCCCTCATAGAACTCGTAGGGAGGGAAGGAGGCGTTGGTGCCCATCTTCAGGATGCCGGCCTCAACGGTCTCGACAGCGGCGGCTTCTTCCGCGGGAGTCTCTTCTTCGGCGGGGACTTCCGCAACGGCAGCGTCCTCGGCGGGAGCTTCATCCGCGGGGGCGGCGGTACCGCAGGCGCACAGCGCGAGCAGCATCATAACGGAAAGCAGTAATGCAATAATCTTTTTCATGGTATTTTCTCCTTTCGGGTTTTGAATTATGGCTGAATTATATGCTTCTATAAATGAATAAACAAGTGTTTATTCAGAAAATAATGAATATTTATTATATTTGTGAAAAATGCATAAGCACGCTTTGCTGTGATAAAGCGAGTTGTGCATTTTTTCTTAAAAAAGACGCTCGTTAATGTGCGAATCGACGGGACGAGGCGTATCCTGCGGCTTCATTCGTCCACAGGAAAGCCCGCTCGCAGCGAGCTTCAGCATTTTTTTGAGAGTGTATTTGCTCTCTCCGGCGGTGCGGGCGGAGCGATCATAGCTGACTTTGATGATCGGATAGCCCAGTCTGGTGGCGAGTCCTCGCAGAAACAGGTCATCACCGTGGTAGAAAGAGAGCTTTTCCAGCGCCTCGCGATCCATAAGACGGAAATCGGCGTGGTCAAACACAAGCTTTGCGCCGAACAGATTCATCAGGGTATAGTAGCTGCGGGCGGTGAAGCGCTTCAGAAAGGTGTCGGTGGCGCGGCTGTCACGCACGCCGTAGACGATGCGCGCTCCTTTTATATATTCATCTACCATTTTGTCAATGGCGTTGATGTCGTCCTGCAGATCGGCATCGATCGTGATGGTGTAATCCGCACGGTCTTTTGCCTCCATGAGTCCGGCTGTGACGGCGTTTTGATGCCCGCGGTTAGGGAACAGAGAGAGGCCGCAGAAACGTTCATCCTGCTCATGCAGGGAGCGGATGATGTCCCATGTGCGGTCGGCGGAGCCGTCGTTGACGAACAAAATGCGGCTTTGCAGCGCGATTTTTCCCTCATTCATCAGCTGGTCGAGCTTCTTCAAAAAAACAGGCGCGGTACGCGGGAGACATTCTTCCTCATTATAACAGGGAACAACGATGTATAAAATGTCCATGTAACTCACCTCAATCGTAATTATAAGTTGAAATTATTTATAAAACAAGCCGCTTTTTTGTATTTTTTCCTTGATTTACTTGTAAAATAGGTTATAATATAGGAAAAGTGGGAAGCAGAGGTTTTTTGACTGTTTATGTTTGATATCGTGTTGTTTGAGCCGGAAATTCCACAGAATACAGGGGCGATTGCGAGGACTTGTGCGGCAACCGGTGCCCGATTACATTTAATTAAACCGCTTGGCTTTGACATCTCGGATGCCGCTGTGAAGCGGGCGGGGTTGGATTACTGGCATCTGGTGGATGTTTCCGTTTACGAGAACTTCGGCGAGTACATTGCCAAAAACGGCGATGAGAATCTCTGGCTGATGACTACGAAAGCGCCGAACTGCTATGCGGAGGCTTCGTTCGGGGCGGATTGCGCGCTGCTGTTCGGCAAGGAGACCGCCGGTCTGCCGGAGGAGATCCGTCAGAAGTATTATGACCGCTGTGTGCGTATTCCCATGCGTCCGCAGGCAAGAAGTTTGAATTTGGCCAATTCGGTCGGGATCGTGCTGTTTGAGGCACTGCGTCAGAACGGTTTCCCCGGCCTTATGGATAAAGGCATCATGAGTTTGCAATAAAAGCTTTTAGGAGGCTGGAAGATGAATTATAACAAGAAAACCGTGACCGATGTTGATGTGAAAGGCAAGAAAGTCCTTCTTCGCTGCGACTTCAACGTCCCCCAGGACAAGACCACCCGCGCCATCACCGACGACAAGCGCATCCGTGCGGCGCTGCCCACCATTCAGTATCTGCTGGAGCAGGGCGCTGCCGTCATCGCGTGCAGCCATCTGGGCAAGCCCAAAGGTGCATGGAAAGAGGAACTGACCCTCGCGCCTGTGGCGGCACGTCTGAGCGAGCTGCTGAACAAGGAGGTCATCTTTGCCAAGGACATCATCGGCGAGGATGCCAAAGCCAAGGCGGCGGCGCTTCAGGGTGGCGAGATTATGTTGCTTGAAAACCTGCGCTTCGATCCCCGCGAGGAAAAGAACGATCCCGCTTTCGCCAAGGAGTTGGCGGATATGGCGGAGCTGTATGTCTCCGATGCCTTTGGCACTGTCCACCGCGCCCATGCCTCCACCGCCGGTGTTGCGGCGTATCTGCCCGCTGTTTCCGGCTTCCTGATCGGCAAGGAGCTCGACATCATGGGCAAGGCACTGGCTGACCCCGCCCGTCCCTTTGTTGCTATCCTCGGTGGTGCCAAAGTCTCCGATAAGATCGGCGTTATCGAAAACCTGCTGACCAAGGCGGATACCATCATCGTCGGCGGCGGTATGGCCTATACCTTCATCAAAGCGCTCGGCTATAATGTCGGCACAAGCCTGCTGGAGGAGGACAAGGTTGAGTTTGCCAAGGAAATGATGCAGAAAGCGACGGAAAAGGGTGTCATGTTCGTGCTGCCCGTTGATACCGTCATTGCAGAGCAGTTCGCGGCGGATGCCGAAAGCAAGGTCGTGGACGTGAAGGATATTCCCGACGGCTGGATGGGGCTGGACATCGGCGGCGCGACGGTCAATCTGTTCTCGGCGGCTATTCGCTCCGCGGGCACCATCGTCTGGAACGGCCCCATGGGCGTGTTTGAATTTGATAAATTTGCCGAAGGCACCCGTGCGGTGGCGAAAGCTGTGGCGGAGTCCGGCGCGGTGTCCATCATCGGCGGCGGCGACAGTGCGGCGGCCATCGAAAAAATGGGTGTTGCCGATAAGATCACCCATATCTCCACCGGCGGCGGCGCGTCTCTGGAATTCCTCGAAGGCAAGGAACTGCCCGGCGTGGCCTGCCTGCTCGATAAATAAAAAAGGAGTAATTCTATGGATAAACGCTATCGTAAAACCGTTATTGCAGGCAACTGGAAAATGAACAAGAAGGCCTCCGAGGTCAAAAACTTCATTGACGATCTCAAGCCCGTCATTACCGTGCCCAAAGGCGTGGACGTGGCGCTGTGCGTGCCCTTCCCGCTGATTCCCGCCATGCTTCGCGCCACGAAAAGCTGCCGCGTTTCTGTCGGTGCGCAGGATGTATCCGAGCATGAGGTCGGGGCATACACCGGCGAGGTTTCGGCGGAGATGCTTTCCGATCTGGGTGTAAGATATACCATTGTCGGTCACTCTGAGCGCCGTGCCTACATCGGCGAGACGGACGGTCAGGTCAACCGCAAGCTTCAGGCGGCCCTTGCGCTGGGCATCACGCCCATCGTCTGCGTGGGGGAAACGCTGGAGCAGCGGGAAATGGGACTCACGATCGAACACGTTTCCTACCAGGTAAAGGCGGCGCTGTTCGGCGTGAGCGAGGATGTTCTGCGCAAGGTCATCATCGCCTATGAGCCCATTTGGGCGATCGGCACCGGCCGCACGGCAACCGCGCAGCAGGCGGAGCAGGTCTGCAAGCAGATCCGCGCCGTTCTGCGTGAGCTCTACGGCGCTCGTAAGGCACGCAGCGTATCCATTCTGTACGGTGGCAGCATGAATGCGAAGAATGCAGCGGAACTGTTGGCGCAGCCGGATATTGACGGCGGTCTGATTGGCGGAGCCAGCCTCAAGCCGGCGGACTTTGCTGCAATCGTGGGGGCGGCCGGAGAAAATGAATAAACCGACAGTCCTTCTCATTATGGACGGCTTCGGTCTTGCCCCGGCGGGTGAGTTCAACGCCGTCAATGTGGCAAAAACGCCGAACCTTGACCGAATCTTTGCCGAAAATCCGCACACGCAGCTTTCCGCCTCCGGCGAGGATGTCGGTCTGCCTGCGGGGCAGATCGGCAACTCCGAGGTCGGTCATACCAACATCGGCGCAGGGCGTGTCGTGTATCAGGATCTGCCCAAAATAACCCGCGCGGTGGAGGACGGCAGCTTCTTTGAAAATCCGGCTTATACCGCCGCGATGGATGCCGCCCGCGAAGCGGGAAAGAATGTCCACATCCTCGGGCTGCTTTCCGACGGAGGTGTTCACAGCCACATTCAACACATCTTTGCGCTCGTGGAGCTGGCGAAAAAGCGCGGCGTTCCCAACTGCTATGTCCACGCCTTTCTGGATGGCCGCGATGTCGGTCCCAGCACCGGCGCAGGCTATGTTAAGGCGCTGGCGGAGCACTGCGCAGCGCTCGGCTACGGCCGGATCGCCACGCTGCAGGGACGCTTCTGGGGCATGGATCGCGACAAACGCTGGGAACGCCTTGAAAAAGGCTACCGCGCCATCGTCTGCGGTGAGGGCGTGCAGAACGCCGATCCCGTGGCGGCGGTCGAGGCCAGCTATGCCGGCGGTGTCACGGACGAGTTTGTGGAGCCGGTCGTGTGCGTGCCCGAGGGTGTCATTTCCGAGGGCGACAGTGTGATCTTTGCCAACTTCCGTCCCGACCGTGCCCGCGAGATAACATGGGCGCTGACGCAGAAGGATTTTGATGGCTTTGTCCGCCCCAAGGGATATTTCCCCGTACACTATGTCTGCACCACGCAGTATGACGAGGCGCTGACGGAGCTTCCCATCGCGTTCCCGCCTGAAGCGGTGGAAATGACGCTGGGCGACTATGTGGCTGCACAGGGACTGCGGCAGGTCCGCATCGCGGAGACGGAGAAATACGCACACGTCACTTTCTTCTTTAACGGCGGCGTGGAGCGCACCACGGACGGGGAGGATCGCATTCTCGTTCCCTCGCCGAAATCCGTGCCAACCTATGACCTCATTCCCGAAATGAGCGCTCGTGAGGTCACGGATAAGGCGGTCGCCGCCATTGAATCCGGCGAGTATGCCATGGTCATTATGAACCTCGCCAACTGCGACATGGTCGGTCATACCGGTGTGATGGAGGCGGCGGTCAAGGCGGTCGAGACGGTGGATGAATGTGTCGGCAAGGTCAAAGCCGCGGTGGAGAAGATGGGTGGCATCCTGTTTATAACCGCCGATCACGGCAACGCCGACTGTATGCGCGCCGAAAACGGTGAGCCCCACACCGCGCATACCACCAATCCCGTGCCCTTTATCGTTTGCGGTCTGGGCGATGTCATGCTGACGGAGGGTCGCCTGGCAGATATCGCGCCCACGATGCTTTCTGCTATGGGACTTTCGCAGCCGCTTGAAATGAGCGGTCAAAATCTGATACAATAATAAAAATTCATTCTGGAGGTATTTTTCCATGAAAGATTATTTTGAAATAGCTGACGTAATGGCTCGCGAGATCCTGGACTCCCGCGGAAACCCCACGGTCGAGGTCGAAGTAACGCTGGAAGACGGCACGATGGGACGCGCTGCCGTTCCCTCCGGTGCCTCCACCGGCGCGCATGAGGCCTGCGAGCTGCGTGACGGCGAAAAGGAACGCTATCTCGGCAAGGGTGTCCGCAAGGCGGTCGAGAATGTCAACTCCGAGATCTGCGAATGCCTGACCGGTCTGAACGCGCTGGATCAGCCCTCCATTGACGAGCTGCTGATCGAGCTGGACGGCACGCCCAACAAGACCCGTCTCGGCGCGAACGCCATGCTCGGCACCTCGCTCGCCGTGGCTCGCGCTGCGTCCAACGGCCTTGGCCTGCCCCTGTATCAGTACGTCGGCGGCTGCAACGCCAAGACCCTGCCCGTCCCCATGATGAACGTCCTCAACGGCGGCGCGCACGCCACCGGCTCCAACGTGGACATTCAGGAGTTCATGATCATGCCCGTCGGTGCGCCCAACTTCACGGAGTGCCTGCGTATGTGCGCCGAGGTTTTCCACACGCTGAAGAAGGTCGTTCCCGCCTCCGGCGTGGGCGATGAGGGCGGCTATGCCCCCAACCTCGCCTCCGACGAGGACGCGCTGAAGGCGCTGGTGGAGGCCATTGAAAAGGCCGGCTACCGCCCCGGCGAGGACTTCATGATCGCCATTGACACCGCCTGCGCCGACTGGTACGACGAAAAGGACGGGCTGTATCATCTGCCCAAGCGCGGCATCACCATGAGCTCCGCCGACATGGTCGCCATGTATAAGGACTTCTGCGACAAGTATCCCATCATCTCCATCGAGGACGGCCTCGGCGAGGACGACTGGGACGGATGGAAGATGCTGAACGATACGCTCGGCAACCGCGTCCAGCTCGTCGGCGACGATCTGTTCGTCACCAATGTCGAGCGCATCAAGAAGGGCATCGAGCTCAAATGCGCGAACGCCGTTCTCATTAAACTCAACCAGATCGGTACGCTGACCGAGACCCTCGATGCCATCCAGACCGCCCATCGTGCCGGCTGGACCGCTGTCATCTCCCACCGCTCCGGCGAGACCGAGGACACCACCATCGCCGACCTGACCGTCGCTGTCAACGCGGGTCAGATTAAGACCGGCGCCCCCAGCCGCACCGACCGCGTGGCGAAGTATAACCAGCTTCTCCGCATTGAAGACGAGCTGTTTGACGTGCCTCGTTACCTCGGCAAGGATGCTTTCTTCTCCATCCGCAAGTAATTTAGAAAATTCTGCATAATAACGCTGTCTCCGGGGCAATACTAGCCTCGGAGACATTGTTATATGGAGGTTTTGCTATGTTGAAGAAACCGGGCGCCGGTAAAGCCGGACGCGAAAAGGGCTTCTACATAGTCCTTTTCCTGTGCGCCGCCGTGCTGGGTACGTCCAGTTGGATCGCCCTTGCAGGAACAAAGACTGATGTAGAAGATGAGCCCACCGCTGAAGTGTTTGTGGAATCCGCACCCTATGAAGTGCCGGAAGAAGATCTGAGCCTGCCCGTCATGGCGGAGATCGAAACGCCGGAGCCGGAAGCGGAGTTGACAGTTGCCCCCGCTGCGGTGATCTATGAAAGCCCCGTGGAGGGCGGCGTGCAGAAGCCGTACAGCGTTGAAACGCTAATGTACGATGCCACCATGCAGGATTGGCGCACCCACGCCGGTGTGGACTATGCCTGCGAGGAGGGAACGGCAGTCGTAGCCGCAGCGGACGGCACGGTGGATGCGGTGTATAACGACCCGCTGCTGGGTATCACGGTCTCTGTCAAACATCCCGACGGCGTACAGACCATATATTCTAACCTCACGGGAGCGGTCAGCGTACAGTCCGGCGACGCGGTCACGCGCGGTCAGATCCTCGGCTCCGTCGGCACGACGGCAATCGGAGAATCCGCGGAGGCGGCGCATCTGCATTTCGCCATGAGCAAAAACGGCGTGCCGCTCGATCCCTCGGATTATCTCGAATAAACAAAAACGCCTTTCCTTTGCAAAGGAGAGGCGTTTTTGTTATAATGAAAGCAGTTTACAAACGAGGTTTATCACCGTGAAAGACAGAACTGTTCTCCATACCATATTGATCGTTTTGGCGCTGTTTGCGCTCTGGACGCTCTGGGGTAACGTTACGATCGCCGTCATGAGGTGTGATTACACGTCTTATTTGCTCCCCGAGGAATTTGACGGCTTCACGATCGTGCAGGTATCCGACCTCCACAACGCGGAATTCGGCGCGGGGAATAAGCGCCTGCTTGCCAAAATCAAGGCGGCAAAGCCCGATATGATCGCGATAACAGGAGATTTGGTGGACTCTGAACATACGGATTTGTCTGTGGCTGTGGATTTTCTGGAAAAAGCCAGCGAGATCGCGCCCTGTTATTTTGTGACGGGCAATCATGAAGCCAGACTGGAAACGGGTTATGATGAGCTGGAGAAAGCCATGACGGAACTTGGCGTTACCGTTCTGCACGGTGAATCGCGCCTGTTGGAGCGGGACGGAAGCTATCTCCAAATCACTGGCTTGGATGATCCGCGTTTTGCCGAAAAATACGGCACGAAAACGCCGGAGGATTCCGATGCGTTTCGGCTGCTTCTGGCTCACCGGCCGGAGCTGCTGGCTGTGTATGCGTCGGATGGCTATGATCTTGTGTTGGCAGGGCATATGCACGGCGGACAGTTTCGCATTCCTTTTATCGGTGGCTTGATCGGCTCGGATTCGGAGCTTTTTCCGAAATATGATGCGGGTGTGTTCATGGAAGGGGATACGATGATGTTTGTCAGCCGAGGCTTGGGAAACAGCGTGATCCCCATTCGGATCAACAACCGACCGGAGCTTGTGGTCAAAACTTTGTACTGTGATGACTAAAACAGGGAGAGCCTTTTGCGGCTCTCCCTTCGATTTTCAGCAGGTGGGGGAATACTTTTGCTTGGTCTGCTGCAGCTTGTCCTGCGGGGCGGCATCGGTCTTGTACCAGCCCTTGGAGGTCATCTGCTTGTAGATGTTGTCCTGCATACTCAATGCCTGATCGAAAGCACCCGCAAAGGTCTGGTGGACATCGGCGGTGGAGGATTCGATGGCTCCGTGCATATACAAATCGCACACGCCCTTGGTGGTGAGGAGAAGATTCTCCATAATGCATTTGTCGTCCATCTGTCGTCCTCCTTACACGAGATTGTAGAAACGTGAATACATCTGGCGGAACTGATCGGCCCACTGCTTGGTGAACTGCTTCAGCGACGCATCGGTGAGCTGGCTCGAAGCCGTCTCAAACTGGGTGGTGAGGAACTGGGCGTGACCCAGCGCATCGTCCACGTACGAAAGCTCTTTTGTCGTCATTGTATGACCCATCCTTTCCAAGGCATTGCCTTATGACTATAATGCCCAGCGATGGAAAACATTATACAAAAACAGCCAGATCTGAGCTGTTCCAGACACAAAAGCGAAGAACCGTCTTGTTGTATCGGCGCATATTAAAAATAGCGGGGCATGTTGTATCATTTGATGTGGAAGTTTATCCTGATGTAAATAACTACAGGACACATAAGCTTGCAAATATAAAAATGACCCCAAGCGAGATACAAGTTTCCGGCTCCAGTGGCCGGGCTTTGCTCGCGGGGTCAATGGAAGGTGCACCTTCCATTAACAATGTAGCACAAAGCAATCCGACTGTCAACACAGATGTGTTACAAATGGTAGGCTTAACACATTGAGCGTTTGACGCGGAAAGTATTGATAACACTACAAAGAAGCGGAGATCCATTTGTTTCTATTGAATGAAGTCACTCGATTTGCTCGTTAATGAAGCAAAATGAAGACGGCGCGAAGCGCCTAATGAAGCGAAGTCGCCCATTAATTCATTTCATTATTTTTCATTAGCGCAGCGTCTTCAGCCTTCATTAGCCCGCCAGGGCGACTTTGTTCAAAAATCCCGCACTTGTCAGCAGACAAATGCGGGATTTTTGTTGGTGACCCGTACGGGACTCGAAGTTACATTGAAAATGGCTGTACCTATTGCGGCGCAGTCGCTTCGGGGAATGCCGTCTGTAATCCGTTTGTAAAAAAGCTCTGCGCCTTTTTCGTTGCTTCGCTCTGCTCAAGCTCCGAAAGGTGGGCGTAGATGTTCTGAACGGTGGATAAATTTGACCAGCCGCCCCATCTCATTATGACCATAGGCGAAAGCCCCAAGTAATATCCGAGGGAGCATAGCGAGTGCCGCAGACCATGAACGCCGACTTTTGGGAAGCCGAGTATAGTGCATAGATCGTTGACCTGGGTGTATAGCGTGGTTGGATTTGTGTCCACCAAAAAGCCGGTCTTGTCCTCGACGGAGGCGAGCGCGTCCGCAAGCCGAGGGATTAAAATAGGTATCGTCCGCCTGGACTTCGCGGTTTTGTTTTTGTCCGTGCGCTTGAAGGTGTAATCCTCGTCGTAGACATAAGCGCCGTGGACACGGATGACACTCTGTTTAAGGTCGATGTTGTCCCATGTCATGCCGTATATCTCCGAGCGTCGCAGGCCGTGTAGACCGAGCAGGGCGGCGATCTCAAAAGACTTACCGTTCAAAGCGGCAACAAACTCCAAAATCTGATCTGGGCGAAGCCATTCGTGTTCCTCGTGTACGACCTTTGGAAGCGTTACGGACGGGCGAATATTATATATCAGTAGGGAGCGGCTTATGAGACCCCATGCGTTTTTGACGGTCTTTGCTGAAACTTCTGCCGCTTCCTCATTTATGGCCTGCTGCCAGTTTATTTTATCTATGCGAGAGTTCATGATGGACTGAAAGCGTGTGCGGCGGTAGCTCTTGAAATTCGCTATCGTTGTTTTTGCCAACACATTATTATTAAGCAGCAGGTAGGCATCTATCGCATCGCCTAGCGGCACATTCGCAACATTCGTTTCTGACATACCGGCTTTAATTGCGTAGGCTATCGCCTCGCACTCTTTCTTTGTCGGCTTTGTGATTGACACGCGGTTGCCTTGATACATAACATTGATATTCCAATTCCCTGACGGCAGCTTTTTGGGCGTTGGTATTTTCATGGTGTTCCTCCGTTGGTTGCAAGTCAGTTGCAATCAAGTTACAGTCAAGTTAAAAAATCCTTTAATATCAACGGTTTTCGCGCTTTCCGTTAATATGCGTATTGGTTAAATCAAGTTAACGCACAAAAAAGCGTTGGAAAGCGTTAGAAAGCGTTAGAAAGCGTTAGAGTGCGTTAGGACAAGGCTATTTGCTTATTCGCTTTTCCTCGTTCATATATACTATTATCACTATTGCGAAAGCAGTCACCAATACTACATCAAGATATGAAGTACCGCCATCTTCTTCTTTATATTCAGATTCCGCCTCTTTGTAGCCATCATCATATCCATCATAATACCCGCGATTTACACCATCTTTGTATCCACCGTCATACCCTCTTTCGTAGTCTACAACACTAGCTTCAAGCCCCTCTATAAACCAATCTTGATAACCAGTTTCGTATCCGGCATCATAAAATCCGTCTGAGTAACCAGAATTATATCCAGAATCATATCCAGCGCTATTCCCATCGTTATATCCATCGGAATATTCATCTTCTGCATTTTTCTCATATTGTTCGGTTAGTATTGAAATACGGTTTTCGTATTTTGTTTCTGCTGAATTGTAGCCAACAGAATAAGACAAGAAAACGACGGCCATAGAACCTGCAACAATTAACAATGCTTTAACTGTTCTGCTCATATCAATTACCCAACATATTCCTTATATGAATAGTCATACTCCGGCTTGATGTATTCATTATAAAACCCGCCGAGCGAAGATGCATTTACGAAGTCACGCCACAGTTCGTAGGGTACATTTTCATAGTAATACATCATCTTGCTATCTCGGAATATTACGCAAAGAAGTCTATCGTTAACATCGTACCCAACATATTCAAAGCATGTCGAATTTGGTGTTTCAATCAAGTCCGGCTTTGACAGCGGAACCGGAACGTTTTCAATCTTTGGTATAGGATCCGGCACATACACAATCGCTTCGTCGGCTTGACCGTTATTTTGAGTCGGCGAAGGTGTCGCTAAAATGTCTTTCCTTGGAGAAGGAAGAACCGGAAATGTTGTCTTAGGAGTAGGGAGAAGCGATACAATTTCTGTCTTTTCTGCTGCACACCCGCAAAACGTCAGACTGAGGAGGAAAATTAAAATTATAATTCCACGAATTTTTGATTTAATATTCATAACATTTTATATGCATTATGCCGTTTCCACATCGGGAACGGCGTTATTTTTTTGTTCGCCAAGGGCGGCTAGGTTTGCGGAAATCTGCAAAATGCTCTGGCGGCTCTCGGCGGTCATAGAACGGAAATAGGACAAAAGGACCTGTTCTTCGTGTGTGAGCGTTTCGGCTGGTCTGCCGTGTAATACAATATCTGGTTCAACACCAAGAACATCTGCAATCTTCTGTGCTGTTTTTATAGACATCGTAGCTTCTGGATGGTCTTTTAGGTGCTGCAACACATTTCTACTGATCCCAGCCAAATCACACATTCTGCTTCTGCTTATTCCGGCACTTTCGCACAATGAAACAATGTTATTGTACAAATTAAACACTTTTGCACCTCCATTTTGTGCATAGGGACGAATGTACAAAATCTCGTGCAAAAACGCTTGAAAATACAATTACATTGTATTACTATGAGAGCGTGCATCGGATTCTGTACTATCAATGGTTGAATTGCAAAGATAATTTCCAGTTGGCGAGGTCGCCAGGCGGAAGTTAAGATTGCAAAACCTTTCATAGAAGTTAATTATGCAAGCACGGGTTCATTGGACTGAACACCGTGAAATTGCCAACAGAGCAGCAGCT
>JAZUEL010000051.1:0-2625 GCA_045640125.1 Oscillospiraceae bacterium | reverse complement strand
CCCGTTTGAAAAAACGGGATTTTTCTTGACTTTGCCGCTTTACTACAGTATAATGTGAATAGATAAATCTGTGAGGTGCGAACCATGCCCGATTTTCATAACGATTCCGTCGACCGTCTTTTTTCCGTGATTGCCGCGCTGAATGACCCAAAGGATGTTGCCAATCTGCTCACTGACCTGTGCACGATACGCGAGCTGCAGGACATGGCTCTGCGCTTCGATACCGCCGTGCTGCTCAGTAAAGGCATGAGCTACAACAAAATCGTAGAGCAGACCGGCGCCAGCACCGCCACCATCTCCCGCGACAACCGCTGCCTGATGTACGGAGCGGAGGGCTACGGAAAGGCAATCGAGAAGGCAAAGGAAGCGGGACTGGTGGAGGAAGAAGAATAAAGTCGAAATACAAACGACCTGCCGCGCAAAAGGCACAACCTCATAAGGAAGTATTTTGTAAAGTAAAACTCGCCGAAAAGGATTTACCTCTTCGGCGGGTTGTTTCTTTCAGTTCGATAAACTGGGATTTGTCAAATCATGATTGAAGAATTACGCCGCAATCGTGCGTATAAACCGAGCCCACAACATCATATTCGTTTTTTGTATCGTATCCCTTCGGGGAGATGAAGACATATTGACAATCTGATGTGCTGCTTCCATAGGCGCTGTTCAATGGGAGACAAAAACGAAATGTGTTTTTGCACATGTAGTCGGAATACCATGAATCATAGTCTTCATACTCTATACCGCTCAAAACCAATACCCAGTCTTTTTTAATGTCAATGTGACGGAACGAAGGCGCTTCGCCTCGCACGTACGCAGAGCGAATCTCAAATATATCCATAGGGGCATCGTCACAGAAGTATGTATTGAACGTCGGATCAAAATATGCCCACTTTTTTCGATCAGCCAGGTAAGCCATGACCCCGGCATGTCGGTCATAATCGAACGCATTCGGCAGGCAGAAAACCGAAACCGCTTTGATGCCCATACTGAGGAGCATTTCCGTTAAAACAGTCGCGTAATCGCAGCACCATAGAGTACCGCTTTCTGCGGCCTTCATGATTTCTACGGTGTTCTTGATGGCCGGAGATGCATTATGACCGTTTTTACGTGCAATGCAATGTACATAGCTCATGAGCGAGAGTATCCTATCAAGATCAGTGTCTCCACAAAAGTGTTTTACGACAGGGAACAACTCAGACAGACGGATAAGCTCAGGTGCATGAGATGACTGGTATGCGATATGCAAATCACAATTTTGTGTTTCCACAAATGGAAAGTCAGTCAAATGTTTGCGCCAAACTTCTCTTACATATGCCGAGGCTGATGCATTGGTTTTGTCTTTTTCAAGATCCATCTGTTATTCTCCTCACAAATCCCGATTTGTCCACGGCCATAACGAGCATCGGATTTTGCCGTACAAAATCCGCATCCCGAAATACTTCCTTATAGGGCTGTCGTAAACGCGCGGCAGGCCGTTTTTGTTGCGGAGAAGGACTTCGGGTTCACAGTTTCAGCTCGAATACTCCGCCCTCGAAGCTTTCGCCCTCGCGGAAGGACACCGTTTCCGTGGCGGTTTGGATAAAGCCCGTGCTTTTGAGCAGGGCGATGGAGGGAGTGTTCACGAGAGCCGTGCCCGCGGAGATGGTGATGGGAGCTTCGGGACGGAGGGAGTCGATGACGGTGGAAAGCGCTTCTTTGGCATAGCCCTTTCCGTGATAGGCGGAATCGAAGCAGTAGCCCGTCTCGTAGCCGTTCGGGCGGGCATTCATGGCGACGTAGCCGATCATGATGTCCCCGAGCAGGACGGCGTAGAAGTGGTGGTCGTCCCGTTCCGCCATGGCTGCCCATTTGGCGGTGCGGGCGCGCACGGCGTCCTCGCTCGTGTCCACGGGCGCGTCATAGCGGGCGTAGGGGCCGTTCTGCTCGGAGAGCCAGACGCGGCGAAGAGCGGGCCAGTCCGATGCGATGACGCGGCGGAGAGTCAGGCGGGCGGTGGTGATGGTTTCAGGCATATGAATTTCCTTTCGAGGCAGATGGGAAGCGCTCCTCATCAGTCGCCTTCGGCGACAGCTTCCCCTCGGGGAGGGGAAGCCAAGACGGGGGATATTATATTCGCTTTTCGATTTCCCTGTTCACGCGTTCACGCATGGATACGAGGTATTCGTCGGTTCTCGGATAGGTGTCGAATTCCACCGTTTCGCCGTTTTCCATGATTCTGACCGCTTCCTCGTGGCCTACATAGCTTTCGAGGAGCTGCAGGGCGCGCATATCGTCGAGACCCTGCTTGAAGACACGGCTGCGGATGGACTGGAGCGGAGCGCCGTCCCGTCCGGGATAGACGATGAAGCAGTCTCCCGCGGGCGTGAAGCCGTCGCCGTCATTCTGGCGGTAGGGATCCACGGGATACTCGCTGAAGCGGCAGCCATAGAAATTGTAGCCCCACTGCAGGAAGCCCGCGATGTTGTATTTGAACATCTGCGCGCCCATGATGCGGGTGCGGCGGGAGGGCATGGACACGAAGTGGTTGCTGACATCCTTATACTGACCGCAGCAGAAATAGGTCCAAAGGTTTTTGATATTCGCCGCGAGGAAGGGCTTGATGGCGTTGTTCGCAGGCACGGGATG
>JAZUEL010000050.1:0-3712 GCA_045640125.1 Oscillospiraceae bacterium | reverse complement strand
ACCGGCACCGAATAATTTCTTAAACAGTCCCATGCGATGACCTCCTTATTGGTTTTATTTTACCTCTGCATCCATTATATCATACTTGGCAAGCCCCTGTGAATTATTCTTTCCTTTTCCCGCGCGAGGGCTTATAATGGGCGCGGAGGCGATGACGAATGACGGTTGTTCTGATTCTTGTAATTCTATGTGTTCTCTATTTACTTTTGACGCTGGCGCTGGCGCGGGTGTCCTGCGGGCGCAAAAAAGCCACGGGCGGCCCGATGAAGGTGATGCTCGACCGGCTCGATGCACAGACCGCCGCCTGTGCGGACATTGCGGCTCCGGCGCAGAAATGGCTGGCGGAGCAGATCGCGGAGAGCGTGGAGATATCCGCAGAGGACGGCGTGAAGCTCTATGGCTCGCTGTATGAAAATCCGGCGGCGCAGGGCGTGCTGATCGCAGTCCACGGCTTCCGCAGCAACGGACTTCACGATTTCGGTGTTGCTGTGCAGGACTATTGGCGGCGTGGCTTTTCCGTGCTGCTGGTTGAGCAGCGCGGCACAAACCGCAGCGGCGGAAAGTGGATTACTTACGGGCAGAAGGAGCGGCGCGACCTGCTCGGCTGGTGCGAGTATATCACGCGGCGATTTCCGGACAAAAAGCTGCTGCTTGCGGGGCTTTCCATGGGCGCGAGCACCGTTATGATGGCTTCGGACTCCGTGCCGGAGGCGGTGGCGGGCATCATCGCGGACTGCGGCTTCGATTCACCGCTCGGCGAGATCGCTTATACCTCGAAGGAACTGTATCACCTGAACGCCAAGCCCATGTTCCCGGGCATGATGCTCTGGGCGCGGCTGCTGGGGCGTTTCAGCTTCCGCGAGATCACGGCATCCGAGGCGCTGGGACACGCGAAAGCGCCGGTGCTGCTCATTCACGGCGAGGCGGACAGCTTCGTTCCGCCGGAGAACGTGCAGCGCTGCTACGCCGCCTGCACGAGCGAAAAGCGTCTGTTTACCGTTCCGGATGCCGATCACGGCATGAGTTTTCTGGGCGACTACGCCGGATACATCGCGGCGCTGGATGAATTTTTGACGCTGTGCGGCTTTGAGGTGACGGCCAAAGCGGATTGAATCCAATCCAACAGATAGGCGAATCCCCTGTCCGATTCGGACAGGGGATGTTTTGTCTTTAGGACAGCAGCACCGCGTCGGTTTCCTCCTGTACGCCGGAGACCTCGGCGAATTTATCCAGAAGCTGGCGCTTCGTGAGCTTTTTCTTCTCCTCGCCCTCGATGTCGAGGATGATGCGCCCGTGGTTCATCATGATGAGCCGGTCACCGTGCGCGATGGCATCGGACATATTGTGCGTGATCATCAGCGCGGTCAGCCCGTTGTCGCGCACGATGCGGTCGGACAGCTCCAGCACCTTTGCCGCCGTGGCGGGGTCGAGTGCCGCGGTATGTTCGTCCAGCAACAGCAGCTGCGGTTTTTGCAGCGCTGCCATCAGCAGCGTAACCGCCTGCCGCTGACCGCCGGAGAGAAGCCCGACCTTGGCGGTCATGCGCTCCTCCAGACCGAGACCGAGCTCTGCGAGCTTTTCACGGAAGATCTCGCGCTCGTCGCTGTTGATGCGCCAGCGCAGCCCGCGTTTCTTGCCGCGGCGGTTGGCAAGCGCGAGGTTTTCCTCGAGCTGCATATCGGGGGCGGTGCCCATCATTGGGTCCTGGAACACGCGCCCGATGAACTTGGCGCGCTTATACTCCGGCATGGCGGTGATGTCCGTCCCGCCGAGGACGATGGAGCCGCTGTCGATCGGCCACACGCCCGCGACGGCGTTCAGCAGCGTGGATTTGCCCGCGCCGTTGCCGCCGATGACGGTGACGAATTCGCCCTCTTTCAGATGGAGGTCGAGGTCGATGAGCGCCTTTTTCTCGTTGATGGTGCCGGGGTTGAAGGTTTTGGAAATGTGGTTGACATGGAGCATATCAGACCACCTCCTTTTGCTTGGCGCTGCGGCGGAAGGAGCTGCGCGCCTGCTTCTGCCAGTAGGGGACGGCGAGGAACAGCGCCACGATCAGCGCAGTGAAGAGCTTGAGGTCGTTGGGGTCGAGCTTGAGCCAGAGGATCAGCGTCATGACGATGTAGTAGATGACACCGCCGAGGGCGACGAAAGCGAGCTTGACGGCGAAATTGCAATCCTTGCGGAAAAACGCGGAGCACAGCACCTCGCCGATGACGATAGAGGCGAGGCCGATGACGATCGCGCCGCGTCCCATATTCACGTCCGCGGTGCCCTGGAACTGGGTCATGAGACCGCCGGACAGCGCCACGATGCCGTTCGACAGCGAAAGCCCCAGCACCTTCATGGAGTTGATGTTGATGCCCTGCGCGCGGCTCATGGCGGCGTTGGAGCCGGTGGCGCGGAGTGCCGAGCCCTGTTCGGTGCCGAAGTACCAGTAGTACGCGCCGATGACGGCGGCGACAATGAGCACGCCGATGCCGATCGTCTGCGGGATGTAACGGGAGGACACCAGAAAGCCCTTGGCGTTTTCCCAGACCATGCCGTAATTCTTCACGTTGGCGGCCTGGTTGGCTTTCATGCCCATGATTCGCAGGTTGACGGAGTACAGCGCGAACTGCGTCAGGATACCGGCGAGGATGGCGGGAATGCCGAGCTTGGTGTGCAGGATGCCGGTGACAAAGCCCGCCAGCACGCCCACCAGCATGGCGATCAGCACCGCCGCCCACGCGGGCAGCCCTGCCATCAGCAGCATGACCGTGACCGCGCCGCCGGTGGCAAAGGTGCCGTCCACGGACAGGTCGGCCACATCCAGCAAACGGAAGGTGATGTAAACGCCCAGCGCCATGAGACCCCACAAAAGCCCCTGCGCGATGGCAGCGGGCATTCTTGCGGGGAGTGAGGCGAAATTCAGAGAAGCGAAATATGCTGCAATATTCATGGTTTATTCTCGATTCACATTAGATTACCTGACGAAAGGAGCGCTGACGCGCCCCTTTCGCCCGGTTTTATCGGCAGCTTAGCCGATAGCGACGTAATCCTCGGGAATCTCGATGCCCAGAAGCTCCGCCGCGGCGGGGTTGAACTTTTTGACGGGCTCGGGGAAGTATTCGATGGCCATTTCGGAAATGTCCGCTTCGCCCTTGAGGATCTTCACGGCCATGGCACCGGTGGTGCGGCCAAGGTCGTAGTAGTCGATGGAGAGAGTGGCAATGCCGCCGCAGCCGGTGCAGAGGCCTTCCTCACCCGCGATGATGGGAATGCCGGCGGGCTCCGCCACGTTGGCGATGCTTTCGGCGCAGGAGGCGGCGGTGTTATCGGTGGGGATGTAGAGGACATCGTTCTCGCCGCAGGCGGTAGCGGTGACGGCGGCGACATCGTTGGAGTCGGTGAATTTGTAGACCTCGACGGTCAGACCGGCTTCCTCCAGGCAGGCCTTGACGACATCCGCCTGGTAGACGGAGTTGGCCTCGGCGGAGCAGTACAGGATGCCGACCTTAGCTGCATCGGGGAACAGCTCGGTGATCATCGCGGCCTGCGCGTCCAGCGGGGCGAGGTCGGAGGTGCCGGAGACGTTGCCGCCGACGGTGCCGTCAAAGCCCTCGATATCGAGCGCGACACCGTATTCGGTGACGGCGGTGCCGAGGATGGGGATGTCCTCCGTGGCCTGCACGGCGGACTGCAGCGCGGGCGTGGCGTTGGCGAGGATGAG
>JAZUEL010000049.1:0-2545 GCA_045640125.1 Oscillospiraceae bacterium | reverse complement strand
GCCTCCGACTTAGCATTGGCAGGAGATGCGGATGAATAATCTCGGTCTGCTGTTCTGGGGACAATCCGGCAATGGCAAGACCTTCGCCGCAGCGTGTATCGCCAACGCGCTCTGCGAGCAGATGCTGGATGTGCGGATGCTGACACTGGGCACCATGCTGAACAAGCTGCCCGGCATGGGTCTGCACGATAAGGAATGGTATCTCGCCAGCCTGCAAAAATGCGACCTTCTGATTGTGGATGACTTCGGCATGGAGCGCCGCACGGATTACGCGCAGGAGCAGATCTACACCCTTATCAACGGACGATACCTCGCCCGAAAGCCGATGATCGTGACGACAAATCTGAGCCTCAACGATCTGAAATCACCGGAGACGATCACCGAGCAGCGCATCTACGACCGCGTTCTGGAAATGTGCGTTCCGGTCTGCTTCGACGGCGAAAGTCTGCGGCAGGACAAGGCAAAAGAAAAACTCCGGCTGTTCAAAGAGCTGACGCGGTAAAGCAGAACCTATCCCGTGCATAAAGTTTAGAAGGAAAGGAGGGTCGGCAGCATGGACTCAATCAAGCTGGAAAACATCGAAAACGACCGCAAAATCACCCGCGACAGCGACAGCGAATTCCTCTACGAATATCAGAAATCCGTGCTGCTGGCTCTGGTGGAGCGCGGGCGGCTCACGGAAACACAGTACCGATACGCCGAAGAACGGCTGCGGCAGCAGCGATATGACTATGAAAAAAGTCGTTCCGCACATTCGCCAAACGGCGCGTGATGTGCGAGACTGAACACGGAGGTGAGAATATTGATATCCGTTGCAAGCTACTGCCGCGTGTCCACCGACAAGGAGGATCAGGCCAATTCCTTTGAAGCGCAGCAGCGCTATTTCAAAGAGTACATCGAGCGTCAGCCGGATTGGGAGCTGTACGAGGTCTACGCCGACGAGGGCATCACCGGCACATCCACCAAAAAGCGCACCCAGTTCAACCGCATGATCAACGACGCCCACATGGGCAAATTCAGGCTCATCATCACGAAAGAGGTCAGCCGCTTTTCCCGCAACATCCTCGACACGATCTCCTACACCCGCGAGTTGAAAGCCCTCGGCATCGGCGTTCTGTTCATGACCGACGGCATCAGCACCTTAGAGCCGGACGCGGAGCTGCGTCTTTCCATCATGGGCAGCATCGCGCAGGAGGAGAGCCGCAAGACCTCCGCCCGCGTGAAGTGGGGGCAGACCCGCCAGATGGAGCGCGGCGTGGTATTTGGCCGCTCCCTGCTGGGCTACGATGTGAAGGACGGCAAAATGACGGTCAACCCCGAGGGCGCGGAGATCGTCCGGCTGATCTTCCACAAATACGGCGTGGAGAAAAAAGGCACCTCCGTCATCGCGCGGGAGCTGCGGGAGGCCGGATACAAGACCTACAACGGGCAAATCAACTGGTCGAACAGCCACATTGTCAAGATGCTGAAAAACGAAAAGTATGTCGGCGATCTCGTGCAGAAAAAGACCATCACGCCGGACTACCTGACCCACGCCAAGAAGTACAACCACGGCGAGGAGAAAATGATCCGCCTGACCGACCACCACGAGCCGATCATCGACCGCGAGCTTTGGAACATCGTGCAGGCGGAGATGAAAAAGCGAAACTGCAAGGGCGAGCGCGGTGCCGGTCATTCCAACCGCTATGTATTCTCCGGCAAGATCAAATGCGGCGAGTGCGGCGCGAGCTTTGTCTCCCGCATGAAAGTCCGCCGCGACGGCAGCTTTTACAAACGCTGGGGCTGCTTCACCGCCACGAACGAGGGCATGAAGCATCTGGACGCGCAGGGCAACGAGGTCGGATGCAGCATCGGGAAAATGATACGGGACGATGTCGCCATGGAGATCGTGAAGCAGGGCCTGCAGTCGCTGCAAATGGACACGGCATGGGTCATAAGCAATGTATCCGCGCTCGCCGTCGAGGCCATCCGCGCCGGAGAATCCGTCAGCACAGACACGGAAGAAAAGCTCCAATACGAAATGGACAAAATCACAAAGAAAAAAGAAGCCGTATTAGACGCCTTCTTTTCCAAAACCGTTACCAAGGAGGAAATGCGCATGATGAATGAGCGATACGACGGACAGCTTTCCGAGCTGCAAGGCCGCTTGGAGGCCGTCCGCCAAAAAGGCGCGCTGCACTACGACCTGGAGCAGCTCTCCGCCGATGTTAAACAGGAGGTCGCCGCCATCATCAAGGGCGATACCCAAAGCGAGGTATTTTATAAAACCGTCCTCGACCACCTGACCGTCTACCGCGACAACCGCGTGGAGCTGCGGCTCAATCTTTTGCCGCAGAAATGGGTGTTTGTCCTCGACAAAATGCAGGAGCTGCGGCGACGCGAGCGGGTGTCCCATTCCGAAAGCGCTCTGCCGATGTCGGTCAAAACCGCTTTCAACTCGGGATAAGGCATGGAGTAACGCTGGCTCAGATAGCGCAGCGAGGCACCGAGCTCGCCGTGCGGGCCGCCGTACTGGGAGATGATGAATTTCGCCATGGCGGGGTTG
>JAZUEL010000048.1:0-4887 GCA_045640125.1 Oscillospiraceae bacterium | reverse complement strand
CTCACTTCCTCGGAAGTGAGCCCCTTTTTTACCCCAGACAATAAAAAGAGACGGGCGATCGTCCGGCGCCTTTGCTTCCGTCAAAGGCTGTTTTTCAGAGCTGCTACGCATTTGGCACAGACATTTTTGCGCTTGTAGCTGATAATATCTTTGGTGCTGTCGCAGAAAATGCAGGAGGTTTCAAACTTCTTGAGCATGATAGTATCCTCCGACACGAAGATCTCCAAAGGATCGCGTTCGGCGATGTCCAGAGTGCGGCGAAGCTCAATGGGGATGACGATACGACCAAGCTCGTCAACCTTGCGCACGATTCCGGTAGATTTCATTCAGGTTTCCCTCCTTATCCGTATAATACCAATTTTTAATTGAGTTCAATATAACGCGGTAAAATATAAAAGTCAATGTAAGCATTTGTAAAAAATCGACAAAAAAAGCTAAATATTTTCACAAAAAAAGCGGTTATTTTTGGAATAAATCACAAAACCATAAAAACGTGACAAAGCGAAAATAAAACAACATAAAAACGGAATAAAACAGAAAATAAACCACACTGCAAAATGACCGAGATTTTGCAGTGTGGCATTCATGGGCATAGGAAACGGATGGCATTAAGCGGCGGGATTACAAAATGACAGGCTTGCCGTTGTACAGCCGCAGGAAGCGGAGGAGCAGTTCCTCGTCCTCGCAGTGGACGGCCAGAGGCAGGCTGATGGAGTCCTGTGCCTCCTGCAGCGTGTCCAGCTCCCATTCATCCCGCAGTACGAGCTTCAGAAGCTTGGAGCCGGTCTGCTCCGCAATGGCGGCGTTTTCGACGATGTCCTCGTCGATCTCCAGCTCCGTGATCTTCATGCGGCCGGTCAGCTCGATCACACGGTACGGGGAGGCTGCCCAGGCCTTGGATTCCGCCGGAACAAAGGGGCTTTGCTCCGTGTCGTCAACGGCCTTGCGCACAGCGGCAATATAGGAGGAATCCGTTCCGCAGCATCCGCCGAGCAGACGTGCGCCCGAGGCGAGGAAGCGCGGCAGATAGGCTGCCATTTTGGGGAGCGTCAGCGTGTAGCGGACGTAGTCATCGCGGCGGATCGGCATACCGGCGGCGGGCTTGACAACCAGCGGCACGGCGGCGTAGCGGCGCAGCTTATTCAGAACGCGGACGATCAGACTCATGTTACCGCAGCAGTTGACACCGAAGGCCTCGATGCCCATATCCTGCAGGCTGAGCAGCACGGCGGCGAGATCTTCACCGTTTTGACTGTGGGCGGTGTTGGTGGGGGAGAAGGTGCAGAGGATGGGTTTTTCCGAAACGCTGCGCACGGCGATCACAGCGGCGCGGCACTCGGAGAGGGAGCGCTGCGTTTCAATAGCGAAGAAATCGACACCGGCCTCCTCCAGTGCGGCGGCCTGTTCCGTATAGATGTCTACGGTGTTGTCGAGGCTGAGCGGCTGCTCAGAGGCGATGGGCGCGATATCCCCGCCGACGGCACAGGAGCCGGCGATCTCGCGGGTCATCTCGACGAGCGTCCTGTTGGTCTTTCGGACGTTGGCACGGATGCCGCGGCGTTTGAAATCGACGGAGGTCGCGCCGTAGGTCGGGGCGTAGAGCATATCGCTGCCCGCCTCGACATCGAAGCGTTTGATGGAATGGAAGGGCTGCGGGTTTTTCAGCACCCAGTCCGGCATACAGGCATCGGCGCTCATGCCGAGCGCCTGCAGACGGGTTGCGGTAGCGCCGTCGAGGACGCTTATTTTTTTCGTGAAGAAGTCGCCCATGGCAGACATCTCACCCTTTCTGATTTGGTCTGCTCGCCCGAAGTGAATTCGGGCGGCATAATCCTCGGGGCATACGCCCCTTGCGGATTACGCCCGCCGTTCAAGGGTCCCAAACAAAACATCGTTTTGATTGGGAGAGGAAGAAGGAACAAGCGGATGTGGAGTTTTCGCCAACGGCGGAAACGGAATGGAGCTTGTTTCTTCTGACGAGGGCTCGCGCTGACCGCGCTTCGCAGAAGAAATACTGCTTCATTAACAGTTGCTTACATCTTGTCGGGGGCGCTGACACCGAGCAGCGCAAGGGCATTTTCGAGCACGGTGCTTGTGGCTTTGCAGAGCGCCAGCCGCGCCTCGGCCACGGTCTGCTCCTCGCCGCGGATGCGGCAGGCGTTGTAGAACTTGTGGAACAGGGCGGCGGTCTCCGTACAGTAGCGGTTGATGCGGGAGGGGTCGAGCTCGTCCGCGGACTTGCGAAGCTCGGAGGGGAAAGCGGCGAGCTGCTTGATGAGCTCGCGCTCCTGCTCGGTGGTGAGCAACGCGGCATCCGGCGCGGCGGCGGCGTGCAGCCCGTCCTCTGCCAGTGTTTTCAGCAGCGAGCAGATGCGCGCGTGGGCATACTGGACGTAGTAGACGGGGTTTTCGCTGTCCTGCCGGACGGCGAGATCGAGGTCGAATTTGATAGGAGTGTCGGGGCGGGCGTTGAAGAAGTAGCGGCAGGCATCCGCCGGGACCATGTCCAGCAGGTCGGTCAGCGAGACGGCCTTGCCGGTGCGCTTGGACATCTTGACGGGCGTTCCGTCCTGCATGAGCTGGACGAGCTGCATCAGAACGATGTCCAGCCGGTTTTCGCCGTCCAGACCCAGCGCGTCGAGCGAGCCCTTCAGCCGCGCGACGTGACCGTGGTGGTCAGCGCCCCAGACGTTGATGACGCGGTCAAAGCCGCGCAGGGCGAATTTGTTGCGGTGGTAGGCGATGTCAGCGGCGAAGTAGGTGTAGAAGCCGTTGGCGCGGCGCAGAACGTCGTCCTTGAGCTCGAGCTTTTCGATCTCCTTGTCGCTCTTGCCGGCAGCTTTGAGCTTTTCCGTGAGGATGCGGGTCGTATCGAGCCACAGAGCGCCGTCTTTTTCGTAGGTGTAGCCGCGGCTCGTCAGCTCGGCCACGCTCTCGGCGACGTAGCCGGACTCGTGCAGCGTGGATTCGTAAAACCATTGGTCGTAGTTTATGCCGTAGCGGGCGAGGTCGGCTTTCATCTTGGGGAGATTGTGCTCCAGACCGAAGTGCGCCAGCGCCTCATGACGCTCCGCCTCCTCGGTATCGAGATACTTCTCACCGTGGAGCTCGTAAAAAGCCTGCGCCAGCTCGCGGATATCGTCGCCGTGGTAGCCGTCCTCGGGGAACTCGACGGCATCCTCGCCGCGGATGATCTGGAAGTAGCGGGCTTCGAGGCTCTTGGCGAATTTCTCGATCTGGTTGCCTGCGTCGTTGACGTAGAACTCGCGCCAGACCTCCCAACCGCAGGCATCCAGCACGGCGGCGAGGGTGTCGCCCAGTACACCGCCGCGGGCGTTGCCCATGTGCATGGGACCGGTGGGGTTGGCGGAGACGAACTCGACCATGACCTTTTTGCCGTTTTTCTCAGCGCTGCGGCCGTAGTCCTTTCCCTCGCTGCCGATGGCGGCGAGCACATCGGAATACCAGCGGTCGGCGAAGCGGAAGTTCAGAAAGCCCGGACCGGCGCATTCGAGATTTTCAAACCATGTGCCGTCGAGCTTCGCCGCGGCGATCACCTTTTCGGCGAGGACGCGGGGCGCGGCGTGCAGCGCCTTCGCACCCGCCATGGCGTAGTTTGCGGCGAGGTCGCCGTTGCGGGCATCCTTCGTGCGCTCCACGCTGCCGTTCACCTCCGCCAGAGCGGGCTCGGCGGACGCGATGACGGTTTTGATTTGGGCTTTGGCAAGTTCGTACAGGTCAGACATTTTGTTCGTTCTCTTTCACGTTGATTTTGAATTGGTTGCGGCCGACAAAGCTGTGCTCGAAGTTGATGTCGTAATCGAGCTCCAGATCGCCGCCGTGCTCGCCCATGCTGGCTTTGAGCGCACGGGTATCAACCCCCATGGTCGCGCTGCCGAAGGGCGTGTCATAGAGGAAGAAGTGCTTTTTGCCCGGCTGAAAAAGCATCTGCGAATTCATCGCACCGGCGCGGCTCATGACCACACCGAGGGGGCTTATGGAGAAGGTGGTCTCCGTGCCCTCGAGACCGGTGAGGTCGGACTCCATGTAGGTGAAGCGGCACTCGCCCTTTTCAAAGCCGTACTGCCCCGTCGTGACGAGCTCGACACGGTCGGTCTGTCCGTTCACATCTTTCTGTGTGCCGGAGATGGAAATAATAGCGTCTTTCATATCCATAAATGCTATCATATAATAAAATAGGTTTCAAAACAAGGCAAATTGTCTAGCAATATGTTACAAAACTTGCTATAATAGAAACAGAACGGCTTCTGCTCGTTACAACAATGGCATGAGGGGGGAACGGAATGACCGTTGATCTGACGGAAAAGGAATTCCGGCGACTGCTGGATATGGTCTATATAGGCAACTGGATCCTGAACTCGGCGCGCGGCGATGACCGCTTCGAGGACTATGATTTTTTGCAGGAAAAGCTGTTCGCGCTGTGCGGACAGTGCGGGATGAAAAGCCTCGCGGAGCATTGGTACGGCCATGTGATGCCGTCCAAGGCGTACGAGGAGGGCGGCATCCACGAGGCGATCGCGGACTATGAGGATGCCGTGTTCTTCGACATTCTTGCCGAGGAGCTCGCCCGCCGCGACATGGAACAGGAGGGCATAAGCCCGAACGACGAGAACGAGCTCAATACCCGCATCGAGGAATATTTTGCCGAGTTTGAGCAGCACGGCATCGACAACATTCAGATAGGAACGTAAAAAAAGAACGGCAGCGGTTATTCCGCTGCCGTTACAGTCTGTCAAACAAGACCTGTTTTTGTCACGCAAAAACAGGTCTTGTAGCACAAAAACGAAGAAGAACGCTGAAAAGGTGTGGAAAAAGAGATGTATCCCACCTCCAAATCGCCAGCTTTTTCAGATTCATGGCAGCATA
>JAZUEL010000047.1:0-6046 GCA_045640125.1 Oscillospiraceae bacterium | reverse complement strand
CCCGAAAACGCGCGTGACATCCTCGTGCGTGAGATCGAAGAGGCGATGGGATGACCGGCATTTTATTGGTAGACAAGCCCGCGGAGTGGACAAGCATGGATGTGTGCGCCCATCTTCGCGGCGTTTTGCATGAAAAACACGTTGGCCATACCGGCACACTCGACCCCAACGCCACGGGGCTTTTAATCGTACTGGCGGGCAAAGCCACGAAGCTGGCGCAATATATGGAAGCGGACGAAAAGGAATATTCCGCTCTGCTTCGCCTCGGACTCAAAACCGATACACAGGACATTTGGGGCACGGTGTTGCAACAGCTGGATGCTCCTATCACGCAGGGACAACTGGAGGCGGTTTTGCCGCAGTTTCGCGGGAACATTTTGCAGCTCCCGCCGATGTATTCCGCGATAAAAATTCGCGGACAAAAGCTCTATCAGATCGCGCGGCGGGGCGGGGAAGTCGAGCGTGAGCCGCGTCCCATCACTATTCACAAGCTCGAGCTTGCCGGACAGCAGAACGGCGATTGGCGGCTCGATATACGCTGCTCCAAGGGCACGTATGTCCGCACCTTGTGTTCCGACATAGGGGACGCTCTCGGCTGCGGCGGCTGTATGAGTGCGCTGCGTCGCACGGCGGCGGGGAAGTTTACCATCGAGCAGGCGCATACGCTTGAGGAAATTCGGGCCAATCCCGAGGCTTGCTTGCTTCCAATCGAGACCTACACAGGAGAAAACAAATGAAACGAGTAGTTGCGCTCGGCTTTTTCGATGGCGTTCATCGGGGGCATCAGGCGCTTTTGAACAAAACGGTGGAGCGAGCCGCCGAATACGGCGCTGTTCCCTCCGTCATATCCTTTGATCTGCATCCCGACACACTGGTGAAGGGCGTGAAGGTGCCTCTCATCAACAGTGTTTCCGGACGCAAGGATCTGATCCGTCGTCTTTCCGGCATTGATGACACCATCATGATCCACTTTGACGAGCGTTTCATGCACACACCGTGGCAGGAGTTTCTGCGCGTGATGAAAGAGGATCTTGGCGCGGTGCATCTGGTGCTGGGCTACGATTTTTGCTGCGGCTGGAAAGGCGAGGGCACGGCAGATCGGATAGAGACATGGTGCTGCGAAAACGGACTGGGCTGTGATCGCATCGCCGAGATCGTGCTGGATGGCATCACCATCAGCTCCACCTATATCCGCGGCTTGATCGCGGACGGAGATATGCAGAATGCCAACCGCTTTCTCGGGCATCCGCATACGCTGATCGACACGGTCGGCTACGGTTATAAGATCGGGCGGCAGATCGGTGCGCCGACCATCAACACTCGCATCCCCGCCGACGTGATCGTGCCGCGTCACGGTGTCTACGCTACGCGTGTATGGCTGCCGGACGGGGCCAAGGCGGCGGTGACAAATGTCGGGATTCGTCCCACCTTCGGAGACGAGAACGAGCTGACCGTGGAATCCAATATTCTGGACTTCTCCGGTGATCTCTACGGAGCGCAGGTGCGGCTTGAATTTCTTTCCTTTATCCGCGATGAAAGAAAATTTGAAACGACGGAGGCATTGCGCGGTCAAATCGAGCGGGATATTGCGGAAACCCGTCATTATTTTGAACAACTCTAAAAAATTCAGCCCATCCGATCGGATGGGCTGTCGAATTATGTAGAAGCGCTTTTTTTCCGATGCCGTCTGCGGCGGTTCGGATTTTTCATTTTTGCTTTGAAAAAGGCCTGCATGGATTCATCGGCTTTATAGACCAGACGGTTGGCGCACCAGCGTTCATCTTCCAGATGGCGCAGACGGACGCGGATGAGGTAGTCACCGTGCTCCTCGCAGTGCGCCATGGACATATAGCGGCGGTCACCCTGATTGAGCCAGCGGCTGCGCTCCAGCATTTTTCCGCACTCCGGACACGCCAGAGCGTTCACGGACGGACTGCTCCATAAATCTTCTTTGGAATCAAACGCATCCGTTACGATGTGCTCCAGCGGATCAGGGGTATCATCATCCGCGGTGTGAACGCGGACTTTTTTATCCAGCTGCTGGCGGAGGGTGGAGTACTGTGCCAGACCGCCGAGCAGATCGAGCTTGGAGCAGACAAGACCGGTGTTGTAAGCGTCGCCCAGAGCATCGTGCGCCGTGCGGGTCTGCTCGATGCCGAAATGCTCCATGGCGGTTTCCAGAGATTTTTGATTGCGGTCACCCTCGGTCTGCATATTGTAGATGAGCTGGAGGTTGATCCATTCGCCCATCCAGTCGATCTCCATGTCATGGATGATGAGATTCTGCTCCATGATGCCAAAATCGTCATAGCCCCAGGTCATGTAGGTGCATTCGGGGCCTGCCCAGTCCCAGAACTGCTGCATCGCTTCCGCAAAGGGGAGTCCGTTCTCCAGACGGGCATCGTCAAAGCCCGTGAGCTTTTTGACCTTGTGGTGCATTTTGCGAAACCAGACCGGTTTCACGTCCGCCTGAAATTCGGAGCAGGGATAAAAGTTTTCATCCAGCTTGACCGCACCGATCTGGATGATCTCTCCGCGTAGGTGGATGGGCAGATAATTGAACACGGAGGATTTGGCGCTCATGGCCTGATTCCATTCCAGATCGAGAACGATGTAATTCATCAGTATGTGGTCCTTTCACTCTCTATTGCTCAATGATTTTAACATACAATGATAAAAATAACAATATATTTGCTATAATTGACGGAATATGTTATACTACATATTGAGTTTTTATCGATTGACTGAGGTGACTCCTATGAAGATCGCGGTTTTATGCGGCGGCTTATCCAACGAAAGAGATGTTTCCATTTCGAGCGGCACCGGCATTGCCCATGCTTTGCTGCAACGCGGACATCAGGTGGCGCTGCTGGATCTTTTCCTCGGCTATACGGAAGATTTTGAATCCGCTGATGATTTTTTTGTCTCCGGCGATACCATCACGCAATCCATCGTGACCGAACAGGCTCCCAATCTGTCAGCTCTACGCGCTATGCGTCCCGACGGGATCATGGTCGGTCCGCACGTTCTGGATATCTGCAGAGCAGCGGATATCGTCTTTATGGCGCTGCACGGCGAAGAAGGTGAAAACGGCAAGGTGCAGGCTTTGTTGGATATGTACGGCGTGAAATACACCGGATCGGGGTATCTCGGCAGTGCGATCGCCATGAACAAAAGCCTGACCAAAACTGTTCTGCGGGAAGCGGGAATCCCTGTGCCGGTCGGGACGACCTTCAAAAAGAGCGATATTATTGAGGAGGTCGGCTTCCCCTGTGTGGTAAAGCCCTGCAGCGGCGGAAGCAGCGTCGGGACAACAATCGTCGAAAACTCCGAGCAATATGCCGCATCGGTCAAGTTCGCCTTTCAATACGAGGACAGCGTCATTGTCGAACGCTTTATCAAAGGCCGCGAGCTGACCGTCGGTGTTATGGACGGCAAAGCCATGCCGGTCATCGAAATCATCCCTAAAAGCGGATTTTATGATTACAAAAACAAATATCAACCCGGATGCACGGAGGAAATTTGCCCCGCGCCGATTTCGGACGAAGCGACCTTCGAAATCCAGACGTTGGCGGAGCGTGTTTTCAAGGCGCTGAAAATCGACTCCTATTGCCGCGTTGACTTTATCATGGATGCAGACGGCGGCTTCTATTGCCTCGAAGCCAACACGCTTCCCGGCATGACTCCCACCAGTCTCATTCCGCAAATGGCACGGGAGGAGGGCATGGACTACGGTGAGCTTTGCGAAAAGATCATTGCCGTATCCATGAAAAAGTATGAAGAATCTGACCGCTGAAGTCGCTGCCGTTTTATGCGGCGCTCGCTGCATCGGCAGGCTTCCCGCCGGAGAAATCCGTTCCATCACCACGGACAGCCGTCAGGTCGGGGCAGGCAGTCTCTTTGCCGCAATCGTGGGCGAGCGGGTGGACGGGCACGATTATCTTGCCTCCGCCTTGGAAAATGGCGCGATCTGTGCGCTCGTTGAAAAGCCTGTGGACTGCGAGTTGCCGCAACTCGTCGTTCCCTCTACGGAGTCTGCGCTGCAAACACTGGCGGCCTATCATCGCAGCCAATTTGCCATTCCCGTTGTCGGCATCACCGGATCGGTCGGCAAAACTACCGCCAAGGAAATGATTGCCTCTGTTCTGTCGCAGCAGTTCAATACGCTGCGCACGGAGAAGAATTTCAATAACGAGCTCGGCGTTCCTTTTACGCTGTTTCGGCTTCGAGAGGAGCACGAAGCCGCCGTTGTGGAAATGGGCATCTCCGACTTCGGTGAAATGACGAGGCTGACCGCCATGGTCAAGCCGGACATCGCCGTTTTCACGCTGATCGGCGATGCACACCTTGAATTTTTACATAGCCGTGAGGGTGTTTTGCAGGCAAAAGGCGAGATCGTGAACGGTATGAAGCCGGATGGTGTCGTGATAGCCAACGGCGATGACGCGCTGCTGAAGGCGCACGATTTTGGACGTAAAACGATCTTGTTCGGCACGGGACACCACTGCGACGTGCGCGCCGAGAACATCCGCAGCGTCGGGGCAGAATCCATCCGCTGCGACATCTGCTTTGAAAACAGAGTGATCCATGCGGAGATCCCGTCCTATGGCGATCACATGGTATATGCCGCGCTGATGGGTGCCGCCGTCGGTTTTCAGCTCGGATTAACAGACGCTCAGATCAAAGCGGGCATTGCTGCGTTTGAAAATGTCGGACACCGCAACCGCGTTCTGCGGACAGAGCGCTATACTATCGTGGACGACTGTTATAACTCCAACCCCACATCTGCATCCTCCGCCGTCCGGTCCTTAGCGGCTCTGGATGGGCGCAAGGTCTGTATTCTCGGCGATATGCTGGAGCTTGGCGAAAGCAGCCCAGAGCTGCACCGTCAGCTCGGCACTCTGGCTGCCGAATGCTGCGATCTGGTATTGGCCTGCGGTGAGCTCTCGCAAAGCATTGCACAGGGAGCAGGGGATAAGGGACACTGGTTTGCGTCGGCGGATGCGCTGATCCCACACTTATCGGAGTATGTTCATGCCGGTGATGCCATCCTCATAAAGGCCTCACGCAGGATGCAATTTGAACATATTACGGAGGCGCTGACCGCAAATTCCTGACAAAAACCGTTATTTTTCAAATTAATCTTCACAAAAGCGCGAAGTATGATATAATTACAAGGATAAAGAAATACCCAATACTTTTTTAGGGGGACAGATATGTTCAAAATTGTCAGTAAGCGGCCCCTGAACGAGGCAAAAACGGTTGTCGAGTTCGTGATTGAGGCCCCGCTGGTCGCCCGCAAGGCATTGCCCGGCCAGTTTATCATTTTCCGTCTGGACGAGTACGGCGAACGCGTGCCCGTCACCATCGCCGGTTATGACCGTGATAAGGGGACCGTCACCATCATGGTGCAGCCCGTCGGTCAGACCACCCAGATGCTCAACCTCCTCGAAGCAGGCGACGAGATCGCCGACTTTGTCGGTCCTCTCGGCCGTCCCACCAACATGGAGGGTCTGAAGCGCGTGTGCGTGGTCGGCGGCGGCGTCGGCAACGCCATTGCCTATCCCGTGGCAAAGGGCATGCACGACAAGGGCATCGAGGTCGACATGGTCGCCGGCTTCCGTTCCAAGGATATCGTTATCCTCGAGGACGAGATGCGCGCCGGTGTCACCAACCTCTACATCACCACCGACGACGGCTCCTACGGCGAAGCCGGCTTTAACGTCACCAAGATGAAGGCTCTGCTTGACGCGGGCAATCAGTATGACGAGATCATGTGTGTCGGCCCCACCCGCATGATGCAGCGCGTCTGCGATGCCACCAAGGAGTACGGCGTCAAGACCATCGTCTCCATGAACCCGATTATGCTCGACGGCACCGGCATGTGCGGCGCCTGCCGTCTGACGGTCGGTGGCGAGACCAAGTTCGCCTGCGTTGACGGCCCCGAGTCCGACGGTCACCTCGTCGACTGGGACGGCATCATCAAGCGTTCCACCTACTATGCTGAGGAAGAAAAAGAAGCGATGGATCACATCTGTCGTATCAC
>JAZUEL010000046.1:0-2395 GCA_045640125.1 Oscillospiraceae bacterium | reverse complement strand
TCGCAAAAGTCCTGTATATACGGGGAGGTATACAGGCCCACCCGATAGCCGGCTTTGCGCAGGATGGCATCCAGCATGGCGCAGGTGCTGCCCTTGCCGTTGCTTCCGGCCACATGGACGAATTTCAGAGCTTTCTGAGGATCGCCCATGGCCGCCAGCAGATCTCTGGTGCGGTCAAGCCCAAGACGGCTGGTGCTCCATGTATAGTTTTCAATGTAGCAAATCGCTTCGTTTGCGGTCATGCGAAAAGCCTCTTTCCATAGGTTTTCAACACCCGGGCGAGAAGTTGGATGACAATAATCTGCACCGGGGCGATGATGGCACACTGGATGATCCGCGTCGCCAGCAGGGGCACATAGGGGGAGCCGTAGAGCATCGATATCCAAAAGCTGTTCAGCAGTAAGCTGAGGATAAGCTGACAGACGCAGACGGCTATTATCGTGCGGACCAGGGTCTGCTTCTCATGGAGAAACAGACCGAATACAAGACCTGTCAGAAACGCGGTCAGCGTAAAGCCGGGGAAGTACGGCCCGATGGGGAACAGGACTGCCCCCATGAAATCGCCCAGCGCCGCCACGATTCCGGCGTGGATGGGCCCGAACATGATGGCTGCCACCACGATGGGGACAAAATTGAACCCGATTTTGATGTTCCATGTGTTGATGGACAAGAAACGGTTCAAAACGATCTCCAACGCGGTCAGAACACCCAGATAGACAAGGGTTTTGATACTGATTTTTTGCATAATAATACCCTCCTTTTATGACTGTGTTGCCACAAAAGGAGGGTGTTGTTGTTCCTTTGGTGGCAGCGGAAGCGGGTACGGCAACGCGGGGATTCCCTTCGTCCACAGGCAACTTCCCATCCTGTGGCACTTAACGCGCCGCCCCTACTCTGACCTTTGATTGATGAAATTTTATAGAGAAATGTTTTCTCTGTCAATACATTTCAGCGGTTATTTTAAAGCCCTTTCGGCGGCTTCTACAACATGGCTGACCAAAATGCTGGTGGTCACGGTGCCCACGCCGCCGGGAACGGGAGTGATGGCCGCCACGATCGGCTCCGCCTCGTCGAATTTTACATCGCCGCAGAGCTTGCCTTTTGCCTCGTTCCAGCCGATGCCCACATCTACAACCACCTGACCGGGTTTGAAATACTCCTGCCCGATGGTCTCCATCTGTCCGGCCGCCACGAGGACGATATCCGCCTGACGCACCACGTCCGGCATATCTACGGTCTTGGTGTGGCAAACCGTGACGGTGGCGTTTTTGTGCATCAGCATCATCGCCGCCGGCCGACCGACGACCAGACTGCGTCCGATGACGACCGCCTTTTTCCCGGCGCACTGCACGCCGTAGTAATCCAATATCTCCATGGCGGCCTGTGCCGTGCAGGGAGCGAAGCCCAGCTTTGTGTTGGTGAACACGCCGGCCAGAGAGCCATCCGTGCAGCCGTCGATGTCCTTGTCGGGGGAGAGCATCTGCCGGGCCTTCTCGCCGTCGATATGCTTCGGAAGCGGACGGAACATCAGAATGCCGTGGACGGAATCGTCCCGATTCAGCTCATCCAGCGTGCGGAAAAAGCTGTCCGCGTCCACATCCGCCGGAAGAACCACATTTTTCACATCCACGCCCACGGCGGCACAGCGCTTCATCGCGCCTTTTTCATAGGAGACGTCGTCCGCACGCTCGCCCACGCGCAGAATCGCCAACGTGGGCGTCACACCTTTTTCCTTCAATTCCGCGACCTTTGCGGTCATCTTCTCGTTCAGCGCCGCTGTAACGGCTGCGCCCTTCAAAAGCTCCGCCATCAGCAAAACCTCCTGTATACGTCTTCGTACACCTTTTCCGCAATGGGCCAGTATTTCGCCATCTGCTCGTCCACGTGAGCATTGAGCTTCTCTGCGTAATCCCGATCCTTCATGGACTTGGTGTTCACCTTGACATTTACCGCCGCACCGTACATGGCACTCCAGCAGAACACCACGCCCGTGGCGGCATCGGAGATGGCCAGCACGCTGCCCTTGTCCGCAAACTCCCGCTGCAGCTCGATAGCCTCGCAGCAGAGATCGAGGATCTCCAGAGGCGCGGCAGCGGCATCCCGCAGGCACTGTTCCATGACCTCATCCCGCGTGGGATCGTCCTTGGGGATGCCATAGGCACGGCTCAGCGGCTCAAAGGCCTCCGCATCCTTTGTTACACACGCCAGAAGTCTGACCCGCAGCTCCTGCGCCTTTGCCATGAGAGCCTTGACATCCTCTTCCACGTCCGCGTATTTTTTCTTACCCACGGTGAGCTCGCCCACCATGTCGCCCAGGGCGATGCCGATCGCCCCCACCAGAGCGCTGGCCCCGCCGCCGCCGGGAACGGCGGCTTTGGAGGCCAGAGCCTCGGTA
>JAZUEL010000045.1:0-29018 GCA_045640125.1 Oscillospiraceae bacterium | reverse complement strand
GTGGCGGAGGCGCTGGCGCAGCGGATGGAGGCGGGACAGGTGCCGGAGACGCTGCGGATGAAGCGGCTGGTGGCGCTGGATCTGCCGTCGATGCTCGCGGGGACGAAATACCGCGGGGACTTCGAGGAGCGGATCAAGAGCGTGATGAAGGAGGTGCAGCGGGCGGGGGATGTGATCCTGTTCGTGGACGAGCTGCACACCATCGTGGGCGCGGGTGCGGCGGAGGGCGCCATTGACGCGGCGAACATCGTCAAGCCCCTGCTCGGGCGCGGGCAGGTGCAGATGGTGGGCGCGACGACGCTGGAGGAATACCGCCGTCACATTGAAAAGGACGCGGCGCTGGCGCGGCGCTTCCAGCCGGTGACGGTGGCGGAGCCGACACTCAAACAGGCGGCGGAGATATTGGAGGGGCTGCGTCCGCGCTACGAGGCGCATCACGGGCTAAGTATCTCGCCGCAGGCGGTGCGGGCGGCGGTGGAGCTGTCGGCGCGGTATCTGCCCGAGCGCCTTTTGCCGGATAAGGCGGTGGACCTGCTGGACGAGGCGTGCGCGCAGCTCCGTCTGGAGGAGCCGTCCGTGCCGCAGGAGGTGCAGGCGGCGGAGCAGCGCCTGTCCTCGCTCACGGAGAAAAAGGAGGAGGCCATTCAGGCGCAGGACTACGAGGTGGCGGCGCGGCTGCGCGACGAGGAGGAGCGGGCGCGGAGCCGCCTTTCCAACCAGCGGGAGCACTGGGAGAAGCAGCGCCGTCAGCGCCGGCTGACCGTGACGGAGACGGATGTCGCCAAGGTGGTGGCAATGTGGACGGGCATCCCCGCCGAGGCGGTCACCAGAAAGGAGAGCGAGCGGCTGAAGGAGCTGGAAACGGTCATCCACCGCCGCCTCATCGGGCAGGACGAAGCGGTGGCGGCGGTGTGCCGCGCCATCCGGCGCAGCCGCGTGGGACTGAACGACCCGAAGCGTCCCGTGGGCAGCTTTCTCTTTCTCGGGCCGACGGGCGTGGGCAAAACGGAGCTTTGCCGCGCGCTGGGCGAGGCGGTCTACGGCGACGAAAAGGCGGTCATCCGCGTGGATATGTCGGAGTATATGGAAAAGCACTCCGTGTCGCGGCTGATCGGCTCGCCCCCGGGCTATGTGGGACACGAGGAGGGCGGCTGGCTCACGGAAAAGGTGCGGCGCAGACCGTGGAGCGTGGTGCTGTTCGACGAGATGGAAAAGGCGCACGAGGATGTGTGGAGCCTGCTGCTGCAAATTCTGGAGGAGGGCGAGCTCACGGACGCGCAGGGACGGCGCACGGACTTCCGCAACACCGTCGTCGTCATGACCTCCAACATCGGCGCGCAGCTCATCACGGGTACGACGAAGCTCGGCTTCTCCGCCGCGTCCGATGAAACGGCGAAGTATGAGGAGCTGCGCGCACGGGTCATGGCGGAGCTGCGGCGCACGCTGCGTCCGGAGCTGCTCAACCGCATCGACGACGTTATCGTCTTTCAGACGCTTACGGACGCGCAGGTGCGCACCATCGGCGGCAATCTGCTTGCGGAGCTTTCGCGGCGCATGGAGAAGCACGGGGCTTCGCTGAAGGTATCGGAGGAGGCGGCGGCGCTTTTATGTCGCGAGGGCTTCGACGAGCGCTACGGCGCGCGCCCGCTGCGGCGGCATATCCGTAAAACGCTCTCCGACCCGCTGGCGGAGATGCTGCTCGACGGAAGCTTGGAGCGGGGCAGCACCGTGTTTGTCGGCACGAAAAACGGCGCGCTCGATTTCCGCGTTACCCGCCCCGCGCCCAAAGCCTCGGCGGGCTGAGGGCTTGACCGTGTTTGCAAACGATGCTATACTGAAACTACAAATTGGTGTGCGTGGGGGCGGCCTTTTCGGCTGCCCCCACTTTCATAAAGGAGAGAAGCATCATGTTTGACCTCGAAAAGTTTCAGGATTTTCTGAACGCCGACACCGGCTTCAATGGTCACAACCGCATTCGCTTCACCGTTCTGGAGGAGGGCTACTGCGAGTGCCAGGTGGAGCTCACGCCGGAGCTGCTCAATCCGCAGGGCGTGGCGCACGGCGGCCTGCTGTTTCAGCTCTGCGACTGCGTCACGGGCGCGGCATCCGCGAGCTTTGACCGCAATATGCTCACCCAGTCGGCGGACATCCATTTTCTGCGTCCTGCGACCGGCAGGGTGCTGACGGCGAAAAGCGTGCTGCGCCATGTGGGACGCAGCACGGCGCTGTTCGGCGCGGAGGTCTACGACGAGGAGGGTCGCCTCTGCTGCACGGGAGATTTTGATGTGTTCTACACCGGCGGCAGCCTGAGCTGGGGCGCGTGGACATGACGGCGCTTGCGTCCGGAAATCTGAAGAAGGACTACGCCCGCTTCGCCGCGCCCACGATGCTGAGTATGTTCGTCTACGCGGCGTACAGCATGGTGGACGGCGTGTTCGTGGGGCATCTGGTGGGACCGCAGGCGCTCGCGGCGGTCAATTTCGGCGCACCCTTTCTGTCGGTGCTGTTCGCGCTGGCAGTGCTGACGGGCATCGGCGCGAGCACGGTCATTGCGCTGCTGCTCGGGCAGCGGCAGGAGCAAAAGGCCTGCGAGGCATTTACGCAGAGTGTGCTCTGCGCCGTGATCGCGGGCGCGGCGGCGGGGCTTGCGGTGCGGGCCTTTTTGACACCGGTATGCCGTCTGCTCGGCGCGGACGACGCGGTGCTGGACTACACAAGGCAGTATGTCGGCACGCTCGCGCTCTTTGCCGTGCCCGTTCTGCTGGAGTACAATTTGGAGGTGCTCGTCAAGGCGGACGGCTGCCCGCGCCTCGCGGCGGTGACGGTGGCGGCGGCGTGCACGCTGCACGCGCTGCTGGACTGGCTGCTGATCGGGCGGCTGGGCTTCGGCGTGCGCGGCGCGGCGATGGCGACGGGACTGGCGGAGACGGTGGCGTGCATCGTGTTTCTGAGCCACTTCCTGTTTTCGAAAAACCACAGCCTGCGTTTCGTGCGCCTCCGCTTTGAGCTGCGCAGGCTCGGCAGGATCGTACTGCTCGGCATCCCCGAGGCGATGAGTGACCTCTGCATCGGCATTGTGACATGGCTCTATAACCGCGTGGTGCTGCGCTGGCTCGGCACGACCGGCGTGGCGGGCTACACCGTCATCACCTACGTCAACACCCTCGTCCTGTACACGCTCGCCGGTGCCAGTCAGGGGATGCAGCCGCTCGTGAGCTATCACCGCGGCGAGGGCGACCTCTGCGCGGCTCGGACGCTGCGGCGCTATGCGATGCTGACGGCAGCGGCGGCGGGCGCGGTGTTTGTGCTGTTGCTGGAGCTGATCCCCGGGACGGTCGCGTCCATCTTCATTCCGGCGGGGCAGACGGAGCTGCACGGTCTCGCGGTCTATGCGCTGCGGCGCTACGGTCTGTGCTACCTCGCGGCGGGCTTCAACCTCATCGCGGCGGGCTATATGACCGCCTGTGAAAAGCCGCTTGTGGCGCTCGGTATCACGCTCGGACGAGGCTGCATCCTGCCCTGCGCGGCGCTGACGGTGCTGACGGCGCTGTTCGCCGCGGACGGGATATGGTGGGCGGCGCTGACGGGGGAGCTTGTGATGCTGCTTGTGAGCGCGGTGCTGCTGCGGCGTGTGAAACTATCATAATGTATAAAAATTCGGGAGGGACGTGTGTCCCTCCTGATTTATTCTGTGATTATCGTTGTGTTTGGATAATAATGCGCCAGAATTTCGCGGTAGTCCATGCCCTGCGCAGCGTAGACCGCCGCGCCGTACTGGCTCATGCCGAGTCCGTGACCGCGCCCGCGCACGGAAAACACATAGCCGCCGCAGACCGGCGCGAGCGAGAGATCCGTGCTGCTCAGATCCAGCGCTTCGCGGAGAGCGGCACCGGAGAAAGCCTGTCCGTCGATGCTGAGACAGCGCACGCGCCCCGCGTCGTCGTACTCCACGGTGTCGATGAGCGGCAGCGAAACATCCAGCGCCGCCGCCAGCTCCGCATAGGACACGAAGCGCTCCTGCACCAGCGCGGGGAAGTCCGCCGCACTCTCGGGGCTCTCCACGCTCACCAGATACGGCAGCGCCCCCCACAGATCCGCGCTCGACTCGGTGCAGCCGAGGGAGGCGGCGTGGAACACGGCGAGGGCAGGCTCGTCCCCGTAGCAGAGGATTTCGCCCGCCGTCTCGGCGATGATCTGTTCAAGGCGCGATTGGTTAACATAATAACTGTCACCCCATGCCGCGCGGCGCTCGTCCTCGCTGTACCAGGCGAGGCAGCAGCCGCTGTCCGTGCATACGTCCGCGTCCCCGTGGCGCGGGGCGGAGGCGGCGACGAAGCTGCGGATGGCGACCGCCTGTGCCTTGAGAGCCTCCGTCGGGAAGCTCGCGGGCATCTCCGCCGCCAGCGCGCCTGCGAGGTATTCCTCCTCGCTCATGGTGACAAGGCCCTCCGCAGTCCGCAGGCGGAGTCCGTCCGCCGCGGCGGCGTTTTGGCGGAAAAAGGCCGTCAGCGCCGTCAGCAGCACCGCCAGCAGCATAAACCGAAGCATCGCTTTCATCTTGCACCCTCCTTGACGTAGCCCGCAGAACGGTATAAAATACCTGTGATATTCTTATGGACAAGCGGAGGCACTTATGCAATCGGAGGCTTATAAAATTACCGGCTTTTCGGCGGTCATGGGGGCGCTGGCCTTTATGGTGCGCTGGATCCAGACGCTGAACATATACGAGGAGGAGACCGGTCTGCCGAACCGTCTCGCGCCGGTCAATCTGTGGCTGATCGGGCTGATCGTGCTGACGCTCGTGGTGCTGACCGTGTGGGTCGTGGGGCTGCGGAAGCATGAGGCGGTGCGCGATTATTCCGCGCTGGTCGGGCCGGGCGTGGCATGGCCCATTTTCGGCATCATCGGCGGCGCGGTGCTGGCGGTGAGCGGCCTGGTGTTGCTGGTGACGGCGGGGCACTACGGCGCACCGGTGCTGCGGCGCATTCTGGCGGTGCTCGAGGTACTGGCGGGCGTGGCGGCGGCACTCATGGCGCTGCACGGCGGCAAGCCGCAGCAGGCGAAAACGCGGCAGATCGCCTCGGTGCTGCTCGTGCTGTTCGGCTGTATGTATATGGTCGTCGTCTACAAGGAAAACGCCGCCAATCCCGTGGTCTGGAACTTCGCGCCGGAGATTTTGGCGCTGTGCGTGGCGACGCTGGCGCTGTATTTCCTCGCGGGCTATCAGTATGGCGAGATCAAGCCCTATACCTCGATGTTCTTCTGCTACGCGGGCGTGTTTTTCTGCCTGATGTGCGTGGTGGATCAGGGCGTGTCCGCGGACGCACTGAGCTATATCGCGCTGGCGCTGCTGCTCGGACTGTGGGGCTATGCGCAGACCGCCAACCTCAAGCGTCCCAGCGTCACGGGCGTGAAACAGTAAAACAGACAATATACAAAAGCAGCGGAGCCGCTCCCTTTCGGGAACGGCTCCGCTGTGTGTTATATAGTATTTATTCGATGCTGATGATGTAGTAGTAGACGGGCTGACCGCCGCTCACGAGGTTGACATCGGCTTCGGGGAAAGCGGCGGCAAACGCGGCGGCGGCTGCCTTCGCCTGCTTCTCCGGCACATCCGCGCCGTAAAAGACGTTGATGAACTGGGGATTCAGCGGCTCGTAGGCCTTGCAGAGCTTGCGGAGCATCGCGGTTTTGCTCTTGCAGGAGTCGATGAGCTGCCCGTCCAGCAGGGCGAGGTACTCGCCCGCCTTGATGTCGTGACCGTCGAAGTCGGAGTTGCGGGCGGCGTAAGTGATCTGGCAGGTATGTACGGTGCCGAGCGCTTCGGTGAACACCGCCTGCAAATCCTCCACAGCGCCGTCGGGGTCGTAGTTCATCAGGGCGCTGATGCCCTGCGGGATGGTCTTGGAGGGGATCACGATGACACGGCGGCTCGTCAGCGGGATGCACTGCTCGGCAGCCATGATGATGTTTTTGTTGTTCGGGAACACGAACACGGTCTCCGCCGGTGTTGCGTTCACGGCGCAGAGAATGTCCTCGGTGGAGGGATTCATGGTCTGTCCGCCGGTGACGAGCTCATCGCAGCCGAGGGAGCGGAACATCTCCTCCAGACCCTCGCCCGCGCACACGGCGACCACGCCGATGGGCTTTTCCGCCGCTACGGGCTCGGGGATGCTGTCCTCCGCGTCGGCATCGGCCTCGCCGGCACCGCCCGCCATGTTGGTGTGCTGCTCGTGGAGGTTATCGTCCTTGACCATCAGCACGGGGCCGTAGGTCAGCGCCTCGGTCAGCGCCTTGCCGGGGTCGTTGACATGGGCGTGGGTCTTGATGATCTCGTCGTCCTCGACCACCACCACGCAATCGCCCAGCGTGCCGAGGTAGGCGCGCAGCAGATCGGCGTTTTTGCCGGTCTCCTTGCGGATGATGAACTCGGTGCAGTAGCCGAATTTGATGTCCTCGTCGTCAAAACTGGAAAAGTCCGCCTTTTCGCGGGGGGCGGGAGCGGCGCTCGCGTGCTCCTCGGGCTTCACGACACCCAGCAGACAGCCCAGCATGGCCTCCAGAATGACCATATAGCCCGCACCGCCGGCATCCACAACGCCCGCTTTTTTCAGAACGGGGTTGATCTCCATGGTTTCCGCCAGCGCGGCATTGCCCGCTTCGATGGCGGTCTGGAGCATGGTCTCGATGTCCGCCGAGTTTTTCGCAAAGCTCACGGCGGCCTCGGCAGCCTTGCGGCTGACGGTGAGGATGGTGCCCTCGGCGGGCTTCATGACCGCCTTGTATGCCGCATCGACACCCGCCTGCATGGCGCAGGCGTATTCCGCGGCGGAGGCGGTCTCCAGATCCTTCAAACCCTTGGCGAGACCGCGGAACAACAGGCTCGTGATAACGCCGGAGTTGCCGCGGGCACCGCGGAGCTGCGCCGAGGCGACGCGGTCGGTCGCCTGCGAAACGGAGCTGACGTGGTTGCGGCGCATATCCGCGCACGCCGCCTGCATGGTCAGACGCATATTGGTGCCCGTGTCCCCGTCGGGGACAGGGAATACATTCAGTTCGTTGAGCCGCTGCTCATTGTCGGAAAGAGCGTTTCCCGCGCAGAGGATCATATCCCGAAACGCGGCGCCGTCTATATATTCTCTCAAAGCATTTACCTCAACCGATCTCAGTCCATAACCATGGAGTCGATGTATACATCCACGCCGGAGACGGGAACTCCGGTGGCGGCGGTGACTTTATAGCCGACCTCGTTCATGATGCTGCTGGAAAGCGCCGAGAGGTTGACACCGTGATCGACCACGATGTGCAGCTCCACAGCCACGGAGCCGTCCTCCTCGAAGCGCACCTTGACACCCTTCGCCATCGATTCGCGGCGCAGAAGCTGCCAGCCGTTTTCCTTGCGGCTCGCCATGCCCTTGACACCGAAGCAGCTCGAGGCTGCGTCGCCCACGAGGTTGGTGAAAACCTCGGGCGTGATGTCGATGAGACCTTTCTCGCTGGATTTTCGGATCATGTGCTCAGACCTCCTTTATACCGATATCCGACACCTTTTGGATATAAGTATTACCGGCAAGCCGATATTATACCCTAAAAAAGTCCGCAATACAAGGAAAAATTTATCGGCACAATATCTTGTATCGTCGAGGAAAATTGTTTACACGGACTTGGGATTGTGATACAATGTATTTGTTTTATGTGAGATTGTTAAAATAGTAATAAATTTTTTGACAGGAGATGCCAGTATGCAGAGAGCTCGCAAAACGATGGACGGCAACAACGCCGCCGCCCATGTCTCTTACGCATTCACCGAGGTCGCCGCGATCTACCCGATCACGCCGTCCTCCCCCATGGCCGACTACGTCGATCAGTGGTCGGCGGCCGGACAGAAAAACCTGTTCGGTACCACCGTCAAGGTGCAGGAGATGCAGGCCGAATCCGGTGCCGCCGGTGCCGTACACGGCAGTCTGAACGCCGGTGCGCTCACCACCACCTACACCGCCAGCCAGGGTCTGCTCCTCATGATCCCGAATATGTACAAGATCTCGGCGGAGCTGATGCCCGCGGTCTTCCATGTCACCGCCCGCGCCGTCGCCACCCACGCGCTGTCCATCTTCGGCGACCAGTCCGATATATACGCCTGCCGTCAGACCGGCTTTGCCATGCTGGCGGAGACCAATCCGCAGGAGGTCATGGACCTGTCCCCCGTGGCGCACATGGCGGCGCTCAAGGGGCGCGTGCCCTTCATCAACTTCTTCGACGGCTTCCGCACCTCCCACGAGCTGCAGAAGATCGAGGTCTGGGACTATGAGGACCTGCGCGAGTTCCTCGACATGGACGATGTCGAGGCCTTCCGCAAGCGCGCGCTGAACCCCGAGCGCCCCGTGATGCGCGGCAGCCACGAAAACGGCGACATCTTCTTCCAGAACCGCGAGGCCGCCAACAAGTATTACGATGCCGTGCCCGAGATCGTCGAGGGCTGCATGGCGAAGATCAACGCCAAGCTCGGCACCGATTACCAGCTCTTCAACTACTACGGCGCACCCGATGCCGAGCGCGTCATCGTGGCGATGGGCTCCATCTGCGACGTGGCGGAGGAGGTCATCGACTACCTCATGGCGCAGGGCGAAAAGGTCGGTCTCGTCAAGGTGCGTCTGTACCGCCCCTTCCGCGCGGACAAGCTGCTCGCCGCCATCCCCGCGACCTGCAAAAAAATTGCCGTGCTCGACCGCACCAAGGAGCCCGGCGCGCAGGGCGAGCCCCTGTATATGGACGTGGCGCTCGCGCTCGCCAACGCCGGACGCAACGATGTCACCGTCATCGGCGGCCGCTACGGTCTCGGCTCCAAGGATACGCCCCCGTCCAACGTCTTTGCCGTGTTCAACGAGCTGAAAAAGGACGCGCCCAAGCGCCAGTTCACCGTCGGCATCGTGGACGTCGTGACGAACACCTCGCTCGACGAGGAGCCCGCCCCCAACACCGCCCCCGCCGGCACCATCGAGTGCAAGTTCTGGGGTCTCGGCGGCGACGGCACCGTCGGCGCGAACAAGAACTCCATCAAGATCATCGGCGACTACACCGAGAAATACGTTCAGGCCTACTTCCAGTACGACTCCAAAAAGACCGGCGGTGTCACCATCAGCCACCTGCGCTTCGGCGACAAGCCCATCAAGAGCCCGTACTATATCAACAAGGCCGACTTCGTCGCCTGCCACAACCCGTCCTATGTCACCAAGGGCTTCAAGATGGTGCAGGACGTGAAGCCCGGCGGCGTGTACCTCATCAACTGCCAGTGGAAGCCGGAGGAGCTGGAGAAGCACATCGACGGCGCATCCCGCCGCTACATCGCGAAAAACAACATCCAGCTCTACACCATCAACGCCATCGACCTCGCCATCGAGATCGGCATGGGCAAGCGCACCAACACCATCCTCCAGTCCGCGTTCTTCACCCTCGCCAAGGTCATGCCCGGCGAGGAGGCCGTGCAGCACATGAAGGATGCTGCCACCAAGAGCTACAGCAAAAAGGGTCTCGACATCGTGGAGATGAACCACAAGGCGATCGACCTCGGCGCGAACGCCTTCGTGAAGATCGACGTGCCCGCGAGCTGGGCGGATGCCCCCGATACCCCCGACGATCCCGTGGAGGGCGAGCGTCCCGCGCTCGTGAAGATGGTGCGCGACATCCTCACCCCCGTGGACAAAATGGACGGCGACAGCCTGCCCGTCTCCGCCTTCGTCGATCATGTGGACGGCACCTATCAGCTCGGCGCGTCCGCGTATGAAAAACGCGGCGTGGCGGTGACCGTGCCCCGCTGGGACGAGGAGAAGTGCATCCAGTGCAACAAGTGCGCCTTCGTCTGCCCGCACGCGACCATCCGCCCCTTCGCCCTGACCGAGGACGAGCTCAAAAACGCCCCCGAGGGCACCAAGTCCGCCGCGTTCAAGGCGGGCAAGGGCAAGGGCGTGTATCAGTTCACCATGGCGGTGAGCCCCCTCGACTGCATGGGCTGCGGTGTCTGCATCGGCGAATGCCCCACCGGCGCTATCAAGATGGTGCCGCGTGAGGAGGAGGAAAAGCAGGAGAACGTCTGGAACTACATGGTCAAAGAGGTCGCGCCCAAGGACGAGCTCTACGCCGTCACCGTGAAGGACAGCCAGTTCGCCCAGCCGCTGCTGGAGTTCTCCGGCTCCTGCGCCGGCTGCGCCGAGACCAGCTACGCCCGCCTCATCACGCAGGTCTGCGGCGACCGTATGTATATCTCCAACGCCACCGGCTGCTCCTCCATCTGGGGCGGTCCCGCGGCGACCTCTCCCTACACCGTCAACAAGCAGGGGCACGGCCCCGCGTGGGCAAACTCCCTGTTCGAGGACAACGCCGAGCACGGCTTCGGTATGTATCTCGGTCAGAAGACCATCCGCGAGCGTCTGAAGACGCTGGTGGAGGAGATCGCCGAGCAGGGCAAGGATGAAGCCATCGTCGCGCCGGCAAAGGAATACCTCGCCACTTATGACGACGGCAAGACCAACAAGGCGGCGGCGGATAAGCTCGTCGAGCTGCTCGAGGCGAAGGACTGCGGCTGCGAGCGCCGTGCTGCGATTCTGGCGGAGAAGGAATACCTCGCCAAGAAGTCCGTCTGGATCTTCGGCGGCGACGGCTGGGCCTACGACATCGGCTTCGGCGGTCTCGACCACGTGCTCGCGCAGGGCGAGGATGTGAACGTCATGGTCTTCGACACCGAGGTCTACTCCAACACCGGCGGACAGGCCTCCAAGGCGAGCCAGATCGGTCAGGTGGCGCAGTTCGCGTCCGCGGGCAAGATGTTGGCGAAGAAGTCGCTGGCGGGCATCGCCATGACCTACGGCTATATCTACGTCGCGCAGATCGCCATGGGCGCGAATCCCGCGCAGGCGCTCAAGGCCATCGCCGAGGCGGAGGCCTATCCCGGCCCCTCGCTCATTATCGGCTACGCCCCCTGCGAGATGCACTCCATCAAGGGCGGCATGACCAACTGCCAGGCGGAGATGCGCAAGGCGGTGGACTGCGGCTACTGGAACCTCTTCCGCTACAATCCCGCGCTGCTCGCCGAGGGCAAGAATCCCTTCACCCTCGACTCCAAGGCACCCACCGGCTCCTACCGCGACTTCATCATGAACGAGGCGCGTTACTCCGCGCTGACCCGCTCCTTCCCCGAGCGCGCCGAGGCGCTGTTCGCCAAGGCGGAGGAGACCGCCAAGGAGCGCTTCGCCAACCTCGAGCTGCAAAAAGCGATGTACGAGGCGGAAGCCAACAAAGGCGAATAAAATTCCCGTAATGCAATTGATATAGATAAGCGACAGCCCTGCCCAATCGGCGGGGCTGTTTCCTGTTCTGTTACAGATTGTTCATTTTGATTTTTCTTTGTATTCAAATTGTTGTAAAAAAGTTGTTAAAAATTTTTCGATTTTTATTTACAAGTTGTTCACAATGTTGTATAATTACACATCATTCTATTGGATTATGTGAATCAAAAAGCAACAATATTTACAAAAGAAACGCAAAAAATTACAATATCAAGGGAGGAAACCAGTATGAAGAAACGCCTGTTTGCGCTGCTTCTTGCGATGCTGATGGTCTGTGCACTGCTTCCGGTGACGGCCATGGCGGAGGCGGAGGAGCCTGCGGCGGAGACCGTGGAAGAAACGGTCGAAGAAGTCGCAGAGCCCAAAGGCGAAACGGTTGAGCCCGAAGGCGAGATCGCCGTGGAGCCGGAAGAAGAGTCCGTCGACGAGGTGGAGAAATCAGTCGATGAGACTGAGGAGGCTGTCGATGAGACTGAGAAGTCTGTCGACGAGGCAGAGAAGTCTGTTGACGAGGCAGAGAAGCCCGTTGACGGCGAAGCCGAGGAAACCGATGAGCTTGTTCTCAACGGAGCAGACGACAAGGTCATCTACAACGAGATCTCGTCGTTGGGCAGCACGGTCTACATTGCGGTTGTGAGCATTTCCAACTCGAAGGCCATCACGATCGATAAGGGCGGCGACGGCTCCGTGGTCGTGGCCGGTACGGCACCGAACCGCACCATCGAGCTCAGCAAGGGCACGCACATTAAGATCGAGGCCGGCGCAGGCGGCTATGCGCTTTCGCTGGAAGATCCTCCCAAAAGTTGGAACTATGTGTATGTCGAAGGCGGCGCGATGAAGCTGGCCAAAGCGGCCGACGGCTACGCCAACTGGAACATGGATGCATACGGTCTGTATTACAATGCCGGCGGCACGAAGTACTACTTCACCACCGTCAACAAGGATAACAGCACGCTGAGCACCACGCCCAATGCCGACATCGTGATCTTCGGCGGCGATCAGCCTGCACCCGGCGGCGGTCCCGGTCCCGAAGAGAAAGAGACCGATGAGCAGGCCCCCGTGTTTACCAAGCAGCCGGAGGGAAAAGAATTTGTCACCGCAGGCGGTGAGGCTACCTTTGAAGTGGACGCGGAGCGCACCAAGCAGTCCGACAAATCCATCACGACGGAAGGCATCGCTTTCCAGTGGTATCTGGACGGCGAAAAGATCGACGGCAAGACGGGCAAAACGCTGGTCTATAATTTTGCCGACATGGCTGCCGGTGTTTACACGCTCACCTGCAAGGCCACCTATGTAGATTCCAAGAAGGAAGAACATACCACCGAAAGCACCCCTGCGGCCTACATCATCGCGGCGGATGTGAGCAATGACTATCTGCTTTTCTCCGATATCCATCAGGAGCCGGATAACATTGCGGATGTGCTGAAAACCTATATGTCCCTCAATGATTATTATCTGCCGACGCTTGTGTTTGCCAGCGGCGACTACTGCAACGACGGCGGCACGGCAGAGGATACGGCGCTGCGGGAGCAGCTCGATGCCATTGATGCCATGCTCGGCGGTCTGCACACCATCTATCTCGCGGGCAACCACGAAAAAAGCACGCTGATCGGATTGCTCAATGAGAAAAACTTCAAAATTGCCAAGACCGGCTGCATCATGAACGAGGGTGCCTACGTCTATACCATCAACTACGATGAGATCGAGGGCAAGAGCTATTCGAATATCATCGGGCAGGTGGAAGCCTTCCTGAAGACCGCAACGAAGGATCAGCCCATCATCTTTGTCGCCCACGCCGGTATCCACATGGTGGAAGAATGGGGCGGCGGTGACGACTACAACATCGACCTGTCCGACCAGATGGTCGATCTGCTGAACAAATACGGCAAGGACAAGAAGATATTCTTCTTCTTCGGTCATGACCACTCCAGGGGCGAAGCGGAGTTCTACATGACGGCCGGTAAGCCCATCACCAGCACCTATAGCTACAGCGACAGCCTCAACCGTACCCAGACCCTGAACTTCACCTACGGTCACATGGGCTATCTGAACACCAAAATCGGTGCGGGTGCCGGTCGTGCCACCGTTCTGAGCTTCGGCGATTCCGGCATCTCCATGTATATGATCGACAAGTCCGGCAAGGTGGTCGGCATGGAAAAGACCATTGAAGCAGCCGGCGGCGCGGATGTCCCCGTGGTGAGTGCGCTGGCCAAGACCGCGACGATCGGCGATACCCTCAAGGCGGAAGTTGCCGGCAATAACCCGCCTCCTCCGCCTCCCAAGCTTTCGCTGGACGGCGAGAGAGAACCCAAGCCGGAGAGCAAATTTGAGTATCAGTGGTATACCAATACGGATTCCGATACGGCTTCCGTCAGCGACGGTGCTACCCGCATTGAGGGCGCTATCAAGGACAGCTATACCGTGAAAGAGGGCGACCTCGGCAAGTATATCTTCTGCAAGGTCACGGTCAAGGACTCGGACGTTTTTGCCACCACTACGGCGGCGAAGATCACCGACGGCAAAGATGAGCCGGTGCCCGAATTCAAGGCCGGTAACTACGTCATCGTCCTCGACGACGGCAGCAAGACCTATGCGGCGGTCTGCGGCGCGGACGGCACGGTGACGGCGAAGGAAGTTAAAGTCAAGGACGGCAAGGTCATCGGCCCCGTGGGCGATGAGTACCTGTGGATTGTCAAGTCCAAGGACGGCGAGACCATCCAGAACGTCGGTACGGATCTGTTCCTGAACCGCACCTCCGCGAAGGACGGCGGCACGGCAAAGATCAACGCCATTGCGGACGGCACGGCGAAGTGGACCTATGACGATGCCAACACGCTTCTGTACAACAAGTCCGGTGACGGTAAAAACTTCTTCTATCCCTCGCTGAATATGGGCGCGTTCGCCATGGGTCAGATGTCGGCTCTTGGCAAGGGTGAGGTCAGCATCTACCTGATGCAGGTCGGCACCGATACGCCTCCCGCGCAGCCCAACACCAACGCGAACAAGGCTCCCGCCACCGGCGACAGCGGCCATGCAGCCCTTTGGGCACTGCTGGTGCTCGGTATGGGTGCAGGTGCTGTGCTCGTGTCGAAGAAAAAATTCAACTGATACCTTTTATAAAAGCGGCGGTGGGATTTCCCACCGCCGTTTTTTGTGGCAATTATGCGAAAAATTTGGCTTGACTTTCCTCAAAGACCATGTATAATAATAGGGCTTGACGTATGCGCGTCAGGCTAATTTCCTTGCTCCCGTGGAAAAACGGGGGCCAATAGACCAGAAGGAGGTGCTCAAGTGGCTAAACTCAGCGAAAAGTACGAATGCATGTACATCATCAATCCCAATCTGGAGGATGAGGCACGCGAAGCGATCGTGGCGAAGTTCAAGGACCTTGTGGAGGCGAACGGCACGCTTGACGAGATGGTGGAGATGGGCAAGCAGAAGCTTGCTTATGAGATCAACTACATCTCGGAGGGCTACTATATCCTGCTCAAGTTCACCAGCGCGCCCGACCTGCCTGCCGAGCTCGACCGTGTTCTCGGCATTACCGACGGCATTCTGCGCAGCCTGATCACTCTGCGCTGCGACTGATCAAAGGAGAGAATAAGATGCTGAATCACATCTCTCTCATGGGTCGGCTCACCCGTGACCCCGAACTGCGCTATACGCAGTCCAACACCGCCGTGGCTTCCTTTACCCTCGCGGTGGAGCGGGATTTCGGCTCCCGTGAAAGCGGCGAGCGTCAGACCGACTTCATCGACTGCGTCGCCTGGCGGCAGACCGGTGAATTCGTCTCCAAGTATTTTTCCAAAGGCAACATGGCAGCCGTGAGCGGTCGGCTGCAGATCCGCGACTGGAACGACAAGGAAGGCAACAAACGCCGCAGCGCGGAAGTCGTTGTTGACAATGTCTATTTCTGCGAGTCCAAAAAGAGTCGGGATTCCGGCGCTTCCGCGGGCTCTGTCCCCGCCGGCTATCAGCAGGCGGCGGCATCCGGCAGTGCGTTCGCAGAGCTGGATGACGACGACGGACAATTACCGTTTTAATAATTTAGGAGGATTGTAAAATGGCTTACGATCGCGATAATAAGGCCAAGCCCCATAAGCGCAGAAAAGTTTGCCAGTTCTGCGTCGATAAGGCGACCCACATCGACTACAAGGACACCGCGCGTCTGCGCAAGTTCATGTCCGAGCGCAGCAAGATTCTGCCCCGCCGCACGACCGGCACCTGCGCCATGCATCAGCGCCAGCTGACTGAGGCGATCAAACGCGCCCGTCAGATCGCTCTGCTGCCCTATGTGACTGACTGACAACACAAAAACACCGGCTCATCCGAGCCGGTGTTTTTATGTCTTGTACGGCTTTATCTCGGCATACGAAAGGTAAACACGCTGCCCTCGCCGAGAGTGCTTTCGGCGGTGATTGTGCCGCCGTGCAGGCGGGCGATCTGCTGCGCCATGCAGAGCCCGAGTCCGAGGCTGCCGTCCGCGTGGTGGCGGGCGGGGTCGGTCTGATAGAAGCGGTTGAACACCAGCGGCAGCTTCTCCGGCGCGATGCCCACGCCGTCGTCCGCGACGGACACAAGGGCGTGACCGTTTTCGGCGGAGACCGTCACCTCCACATGGCCGTTTTCCTTGCCGTACTTCACGGCGTTTGCGATGAGATTCTGCAAAAGGCTCGTCAACAGCGAGAGATCGCCCGTGACCGTGACGGGCGCATCGGCGGTGCAGCGCACGGTGATGCCCCGGTCCGCGACGGCCTGCTGGTCGGCGCAGACGGCGGCGCTCAGCTCGGCGAGGTCAAGCTCCGTGCAGTCCATCTTCTGCGTGCCCTGCTCCAGACGGGTGAAGGAGAGGAGCTTTCCGATGAGCGCGGACATCTTCCGCCCCTGCCGCCCGATGACGGCGATGGATTCCACAAGCGACGGCGCATCGGCGGGCATTTTCTCCGCCATGTCACACTCCGCGAGTATGACGGCGACGGGCGTGCGCAGCTCGTGCGAAGCGTCGGCGGTGAACTGCCGCTCGGCGTGGAAGGCGCGTTCCAAACGCTCGAACATAGCGTTGAAGGTGTCGGCGAGACGGTGTACCTCGTCCTGTCCCGGCTTGAGCTCCAGACGGCGGGAGAGGTCGTCGCCGGAGGAGATCTCGTCCGCCGCGGCGGTGATGCGCTCCAGCGGGCGCAGCGACTGCGCCGTGATAAACCATGCGCCCAGCGCGGACAGCACGACCAGCACCGGCAGGACGATCCACGCCGCGCGAATGACGGACTGCATCATATTCTCCATGCTGTCCGATGGCAGCATTCCGCACAGCCACGCGCCGCGCAGAACGTCGCCTTCGGCTTCTTCACCGGCTTCTTCCGGCTCGGCTTCGGTCATTTCGCCCGAAGCCGGCTCGCCGCTTGCCATCTCGCCCGAGGCAGGCTCGCCGGAGGCGAGCGAGGAGGGGGCGGGCAGCCAGATCATGCACCAGTAGACCTTGACACCGTCGAGCGTGCTTTTGCCGAAGCAGGGATAGAGTGAGCCGACGGTGTCCGCCGCGGCATCCACGAGCGAAGCGATGTCGATCTGCTCGTCAAAGGGCTGCATTCCCACGAACATTTCCGAGCCGTCCTCGCTGTAGATTTGGAGATAGACACCGTTGTTGTAACTGCGGAAGCCGAAGGGGCTGATGAAGCGTCCGCGGCTGAAATAGCTTCGGTCTGTGTTGTCAAATATGGCGGTCAGCAGTGTTTTCTGTGCGGTGGCGGCCTGCATATTGTCCGAGGTGCGGACGGTTACGGTCAGCAGCACGGCGCACAGCAGCACCATCATCAGGGCAAACCACAGCGTCATTTTGGTTTTCAGCTTCATCCCTGACCCTCCCGCAGCACATAGCCGTAGCCGCGCACGGTGCGGATGAGCTTCGGCTCGAAGCCCTCGTCGATCTTCTTGCGCAGCAGACGGACGTAGACCTCGACCACGTTGGATCCCGCCGCAGAGTCGAAGCTCCAAAGATTTTCCTCGATCTGCTCGCGGGACAGCACCTGCCCCTGGTTGCGGATGAGGTATTCGAGCAGGGCGTATTCCTTGGCTGTCAGGTGGATCTCGGTCGAGCTGCGCCGGACGATATGGCGGGCGGAATCCACGGTGAGATCGCCGCAGCGGTAGACGGCGGTGCGGCTGCCGCCCCTGCGCCGCGTGAGCGCACGCAGACGGGCGGTGAGCTCCTCGAATTCAAAGGGCTTGACGAGATAATCGTCGCCGCCCATGTCCAGACCCGCGACCTTGTCGTCCGGCGCGTCGCGCGCCGTGAGAAAGAGCACCGGCGTTGCGTCTCCGCGCCCGCGCATCGCCTCCACCACGCCGAAGCCGTCCAGCTTCGGCATCATCACATCGAGGATCACGGCATCGTAGGAGGCGCTCGCCAGATAATCCAGTGCCTCCTGCCCGTCAAAGCAGGAATCCACCGAAAAGCCCTCCCAGACAAGCCGCCGCGTGATGACGCGGTTCATATCCCGTTCGTCCTCCGCCAACAAAATCCGCATGATTTCGCCCCCTCTCCGGCAATCAGGATAACAAAGGATTGTGAAAATAACATGAAAATGCGAAAACGGATGAAATATTTTTCTTTTTTTCATCTGATTTTCAGTTTTTCGTGTCAGTATAATGATAACATGAAAAAACAGGAGGAATAAAGCTATGAAAAAATGGATCGCATTTCTTTTGGTCGTGGTCTTTGCGCTGAGCTTGGGGAGCGGGGCTCTGGCAGCGGGCTTCAAGCCCGACGGGCAGGACAGCGCGAAGCATGAAAAGACAGTTGCTTCGGACGAAGCATCCCGCGAGACCTCGGACGAGCCGAGTGATGAGCCGAGCGACGAGCCGAGTGACGAGCCCAGTGACGAGCCCAGTGATGAGCCGAGTGACGAGCCCAGTGATGAGCCGAGTGACGAGCCGAGTGACGAAGCGAAGGATAAAGCGGAGAAGAAGCATCACGACGACAAGGACGATGACCGTGATTTCTTTCATTTCGAATGGTTTGACTGGGATGAGGACGATGACGAGGACATGAACGAGCTGAAAGAGGACTTCAGCGAGCTGCTGAAGGACTTCCGCAACTTCTTCTCCCATCATTTTGACCGATAAGCCCGTGGAACAGCAGCGCCCCATTCTCAGGAGAGAGTGGGGCGCTACAGCTTATACGGGACTCAGAATTCCAGCGTGTCGTCCTCGTCGATCCAGCTCTGCACGGGCGTGACCTCGAAGGTGCCGTCGCCGGTGCGTGCGATGACGGTCTCGATGCCGGCGTTGATGATGAGCCGGCGGCACATGGAGCAGGGCGTGGCGGTGGCGAGGATGTCGCCGTCCGTGCCCTGACGGCCTGCGAGATAGAGCGTCGCGCCGATCATGTCGCGGCGGGCGGCGGAGATGATGGCGTTGGCCTCGGCGTGGACGCTGCGGCAGAGCTCGTAGCGTTCGCCGGAGGGAATTTTGAGCTCCTCGCGGCGGCAGCGGCAGAGGTCTGTGCAGTTCTGGCGGCCGCGGGGGGCACCGTTGTAGCCCGTGGAGAGGATCTCGTCGTTTTTCACGATGATCGCGCCGTAGGTGCGGCGCAGGCAGGTGGCGCGCTCGCGCACGGCATCGGCAATGTCGAGATAGTAGTTGGTTTTGCTGCGTCTGTCCATATCTTGCTCCCTGATCTGTTTTCCTCTACTATAAATTGTGGCGGATAAATTGTCAAGACGCGCCCCTCGCATTTTGGGAAAACTTGTGCTATGATAGGCGCGTGAAAGAGAATTATCAGAAAAAACTGGATACGCTGCTCGATTCGCTGGACGGTGCGCCGCGCCTGCTGCTGCAGGGCTGCTGCGGACCGTGCTCGAGCTATGTGCTGGAATATCTGACGCAGTATTTCGATGTGACGCTGCTGTTTTACAACCCCAACATCCGCCCCGAGGCGGAGTATGCACGGCGGCTCGATACGCTGCGGCAGCTTTTGGAGCGTATGCCGACGGCGCGCCCCGTGACGCTGATGGAAACGGGCTGGCGCGGCGCGGAGTTCGAGGCGGTCGCCAAGGGACTTGAAAACGAGCCCGAGGGCGGCGCACGCTGCACGCGCTGCTTCCTGCTGCGGCTGGAGGAGACGGCAAGGCAGGCGAAAGCGGGCGGCTTTGACTTCTTCGGCACGACGCTCACCGTCTCGCCGCACAAAAACGCGGAGCTGCTGAACACGATCGGCATGGACTTTGAGCGGAAATACGGCGTGCGCTGGCTGCCCTCCGACTTCAAAAAGCGGAACGGCTATCTGCGCTCCATTCAGCTCTCGAAGGAATACGGCCTGTACCGGCAGGAATACTGCGGCTGCGGCTATCCGGAGGGCATGATATGAGCGATTCGTTGAAACGTCTGGCGGCGGCGGGGGTGCTGAGTGCGCTGTACGCAGTGCTGACGCTGCTGCTGTCGCCCATCAGCTACGGCGCGGTGCAGCTTCGGCTGTCGGAGGCGCTGTGCGTGTTTGCGTTTTTTGACCCGCTGTATGCGTGGGGGCTGTTCGCGGGCTGTCTGATCGCCAACCTCATCGGCTCGGGGCTGATCCTCGATATCATCTTCGGCTCGCTCGCCACGCTCGGCGCGGGGCTGTGCATGGCGGCGATCGGCAGACGCGGGCGCGGCTGGGGACGCTGTATCGCGGCGTGCGCGATGCCGGTCGCGTTCAATGCCGTCGTCATCGGCGCGGTGCTGGCGGCATCGCTGGTGACGCGGGAGGCGTTTTGGGCGAGCTTCGTGCTGTTCGGCGCGCAGGTCGGCGCGGGGGAGCTCATCGTGATGGCGCTGCTCGGGCTGCCGCTGCTGCGCCTTGTGATGAAGCGAGCGATTTTTAAGCCCTATGTCGATTGACTTCGCGGTTTGAAATAGAGAATACTTTGGTAAGAACAACCCCCACCGGCGCTGCGCGCCACCTCCCCCGAGGGAGGCTTTGGATGCTGCATAGACCAAGGCACCCTTGGGGGAGCTGTCCGCGAAGCGGACTGAGGGGGTTTCCCCGCGCAGGGGAGGCAAAAGTGGTGTTGGAGGCAGTAATGGAGGAAAACAAAACGCTAGGCTGCATCACCGAGGGTGCGGTCATGGTCGCGGCGGCGGTGGTGCTGAATCTGCTCCGCATCCCCGCGGACTGGCTCGCCGGAACGGGCGGCAGCGTGGAGCTGACCATGATCCCGCTGGTCGTGTACGCGCTGCGGCGCGGCGGCTTTTGGGGCATGGGCGCGGGGCTGATCTTCGGCACGCTCAAGTGCATTCTCGGCGGCGGCATCGCCTACGGTTGGGCGGCGCTGCTGCTGGACTATGCAGTGGCCTTCGCCGTGGTCGGCATCGCGGGCTTTTGGGGGAAAAAGCCCGTCACGGCGGCGCTTTTCGGCGGCGCGGCGCGGTATCTTGTCCATGTGATCTCGGGCGTTGTGATCTGGGGGCAGTGGATGCCGGAGGAATTTCTCGGGCTCGGGATGCGCAGCGTCTGGCTCTATTCGTTCCTGTATAACGGACTCTATATGGCGGTGAACATCGTGCTTTTGTGCGCCGTGACGACGATTTTTGCGAAAAAAACGCAGCTATTACAGCCTTGACATCGCCGGAGGAATTCTATATAATAACTTGGTTACTGCCAACTACTGCGGTTTAGACCGCTGTTGAGTAATATCAAAAGAAAGGAAGAAAAAATCATGTTGCGTACCTACCAGCCCAAGAAGCGTCAGCGCCAGAAGGAGCACGGCTTCCGCAAACGTATGTCCACCCGTAACGGCCGCAAGGTCCTGTCTGCCCGCCGCGCCAAGGGTCGTCATCACCTCAGCTACTGATTAGCCGAAACCGGGTGATTTCCGGTGAGATTCACCACTTCCCTCCATAAGGATCACTTATTCCGCCGCGCCTACCGCAAGGGCGTTTCCGCCGTGGAGAGCTGCCTGGTCGTCTATGTCCGCCCGAACAAGGCGGAGCAGAACCGCCTCGGCTTCACGGTGACGAACAAGGTGGGCAAGGCCGTGACGCGCAATCTCGTGCGCCGCCGCCTGCGGGCGATCTACCGACTGCACGAAGACGGACTGAAGTCCGGCTTCGATATTGTCATAGTCGCAAGACCCCGCGCAGCGAAGGTGAGCTATCAGAGACTGGAGGCGGAGTTTCTCTCCGCGTGCCGGAAGCTGGATGTGACGGCATGAAAAATCTCATGCTGTGGCTTATCTGCTTTTACCGGAAGCGTATCTCGCCGCTGAAAAAGCCCTGCTGCCGGTTTATTCCGACCTGCAGCGAATATGCGCTCGAAGCCATCGAGAAATACGGCGCGCTCAAGGGCGGCTGGCTGGCTTTGAAGCGCCTCAGTCGGTGCCACCCCTTTCACTTCGGGGAGCACGATTTTTACGACCCCGTCCCCTGAGGACGGAGACTTAGGAGAATTGTATTATGTGGAAATGGATATGCGGCCTGTTCGGCAAACTGATGCTGTGGCTGTTTAACCTCTGCGGCAACTACGGTGTCGCGGTCATCCTTTTCGCGCTGGCGGTCAAGATCATTCTGCTGCCCTTCCAGCTCAAGAGCAAAAAGAGCATGATGCGCACCAGCCGCATGACCCCGCGGCTGAAAGAGCTCGAGAAGAAATACGGCAACGATAAGCAGAAGTATCAGGAGCAGGTGAATAAGCTCTACAAGGAGGAGGGCATCAACCCGATGTCCGGCTGCCTGTGGACGCTCATCCCGTTCCCGATCCTCTTTGCGCTGTATAAGGCGATCCGCTTCCCGATCACGGTCATGATGGGCGTGCCCGAGGAGCTCGTGGCGGAGGGCGGTGCCATCGCCAACAAGCTGGCGGAGCTCGGCTACAGTCTTGCCAATTTCTCCGGCACGCGTAACGCCGTCGCCTACGAGGAGATCTATAAGAGCCAGTTTATTACGCAGAATTTTGACAAATTCGCGGGTCTTTCGGACAAGCTCCAGGCTCTGAGCTACAAGTTCCTCGGCCTCGACCTCGGTCAGGTGCCGAGCGTGAAGTTCTGGGCGTGGGACTACTCCGATGCCAAGATCTGGCTGCCCATGCTGGGGCTGTTCCTCATCCCCGTCGTGTCTGCGTTTTTGAGCTGGCTGTCCATGAAGATCTCGCAGGCATCCACGCCCCAGACCATGGATCAGCAGCAGTCCACCCAGAGCATGATGCTGATGATGCCGCTGGTGTCGCTGTGGATCTGCTTCACCATGCCCGGCGTTATGGGTATCTACTGGATCGCGCAGAGCGTCTTTGCCATCGCGCAGGATGTCATTCTGAACAAGATCTTCAACAAGCAGCTCGACATCGAGGATGCCGACCGCATCGAGCGCGAGAAGGCGCGTGAGGCGGAGCTTGAAGCCAAACGTCTGGAGACCGAGCGGCTGCGTGCCGAGGGCAACACCCAGGTCAACCGCAACACCTCCAAGAAAAAGCAGCAGGCACAGGCAGCGCAGAAAGAGGTCGAGCGCAAGGCTGCCGAGCTGCGTGCCGAGAAAGCCGCGAAAAAGGGCGATACCGTCGAGGATAAGCCCGCGAGTCAGGTCGGCGACCGTCGCTATGCGCGCGGACGCGCCTATGTGGCAGATCGCTATTTCAACCCCACCGAAGCCGAGGAAAAGACCGCGGCCGCGGCGGCGGAAAGTGAAGAATACGAGCAGATGAATGCGCCCGAACTGACGGACGAGGTCGAGAGCTGCGAAGAAGTCATCTGCGAGAATGCCGAGCCCGCGGAGGAGGGTGCCGAAGCGCCCGCCGAAACCGAGGCTGCGGAGCCGGTCGCGGCGGAGGAAGCCGCCGACGGCGAATAACGGAGGATACATTAAAAATGCTGAAATCAATCGAAGTCAGCGGACGCAGCGTCGAGGAAGCCGTTGAAAAGGCTCTGGCGCAGCTTTCGCTGGAGCGCGACGAGGTCTCCGTGGAGATCGTGGAGCGCGGCAAGAGCGGATTTCTGGGCATCGGTGCGGTGGCGGCGGTCGTGCGCGTGAGCTACGAAGCGCCCGACGAAAAGCCGGCCAAAGCCCCCAAGACCGAGAAAAAGCCCGCCGAGAAAAAGGAAGCCCCGAAACAGGAAAAGACCGAGACCGCCAAGAGCGTCAAGCCCCGTCCCCGCCGCATGGCGGAGGGTGAGCAGGCAGCGGCGACCGAAGCCTTTCTGAAAGGTCTGCTGGAGCGCATGGGCGTGGAGGCGGACATGGAGATCAGTCCCCGCGATGGCGGCGGTCTGAACGTGGAGCTGTCCGGCGACGGCATCGGTGCCGTTATCGGCCGCCGCGGCGAGACGCTGGATGCCATCCAGCATCTGACGAACTACGTCGTCAACCGCGGCAACGACAAGCGCAGCCACATCAACGTCGATGCCGAGAATTACCGCGCCAAGCGCGAGGACTCCCTCGTCCGGCTGGCGCAGAAAATGGCGGACAAGGTCATCAAATACAAGCGCTCCATGGCGTTGGAGCCCATGAATTCCTACGAGCGCCATATCATCCATACCGCGCTCCAGGATTACGAGGGTGTCACCACCAGCTCCACCGGCGCGGAGCCCAACCGCCGCGTCGTCGTGAACTATGTGCGCCCCGAAGCGCCCAAGAAGGAAGAAAGCTTCAAAGAGTGGTGCTGATGGCATCCGATTTTTTCGGATAATTTAGCACCTTATTTCCAAACGCAGATGTAGAAATCTGCCAGCATGGGGGAGGGAACAAACCGTGGTATTTAACAGTGCCTTGTTCTTGTTTGTGTTCCTCCCCCTTGTTTTTGTCCTTTCCAGACTGACCCGCAAAACAGGCGCACAGAACGTGCTGCTTGCGGTGTTCAGTCTGCTTTTTTATGCCGTCGGCTCGCCCGTGCACGCGATTTTGCTGCTGGCGAGCGTGCTGGTCAACTGGCTGGCGGGGCGGCTTCTGGCGGGGGAGCGAGCCCGCAAGGCGGTGCTGATCGCGGCGCTGGTCGTCGATGTGGGGCTGCTGTTTGCGTTCAAATACCTCGATTTCTTCACCGATATTCTCAACAGCCTGCTCGGGACGAGCATACCGCTCGCACATCTGACGCTGCCGGTCGGCATTTCGTTCTACACCTTCTCCGGTCTGAGCTATCTGCTCGATGTTTACAACGACCGCACGCAGAGCTCCCGCAGCTTCCTGCGCGTGTGGCTGTTCATGTCCATGTTCCCGACGGCGGTGGCGGGGCCGATCCTCAACTTCAAGAGCTTCGCACCGCAGCTCGATGCGCGGACGATGACACCGGAAAAGACGGCGGGCGGTCTGCGCCGCTTCGTGCTGGGTCTGTCCAAAAAACTGTTGGTGGCGGACGTTCTCGGGCGCTTCGTGGATGCGGTGTATGCCGCGGAGCTGCTGGATGCGCGGCTGGTGTGGCTGGCGGCGCTGTGCTACGCCGTGGAGATCTATTTCGACTTCTCCGGCTGCACGGATATGGCGATCGGCATTGGCGCGTTGTTCGGCTTCGAGCTGCCCGAAAACTTCAAAACGCCCTATACCGCCGGCACGGTCACGGAGTTCTGGAGCCGCTGGCACATGACGCTGACGGGCTGGTTCCGCAACTATCTCTACTACCCCATCACCATGTCCAAGGGGCTGAACAAGTGGCGCAAAAAGCTCTCCAGGGCGGGGCATAAGAAGGCGGCCAACCGCATGGTGTCCATCGTGGCGCTGGCGGTGGTGTGGCTGCTGACGGGGCTGTGGCACGGGCCGAGCTGGTGCTATATCCTCTGGGGCGCGTGGCACGGACTGTTCAACATCCTCGAGGGCGTGCGCGTCATTGACACGAAGAAGATAGCCAAGACGCTTTCGGGCAGGATTATTTTGCATATTTATACACTTCTGGTCACGACGCTCGGGGCGGTTTTGTTCCGCAGCGGCAGTCTCGCACAGGCGGGGCAGATGCTCGCGGCGATGTTCACGGGCTTCCGCTTTGCGCCCGAGGCGACTCTGCTTCTGCAAAAGAGCTTCACAGGTCTTGTTGCGGCGGCGCTGGCGGTCGGGATTGCGGGCAGCATTCTCGGACGGGACTGGCTGAAAAAGCACAGCGGACGCTGGGGCGAGCCGGCGAGCTATGTGGTGACGCTGGCGCTTCTGGCGCTGTGCGTGGCGGCGATGGCGGGCGGAGGCTTCCGACCCTTCATCTACGCGCAGTTTTAAGGGGGCGGCGGTATGAAGAAAACTCTGTTGATCCTCTTTATCGCGGTCTTTTTCCTCGGCTGCGTCACGCCCGTGGTGGGGCTTGCATTGGCGGGACCCGCACCGGCAGCGGCGAACGAGGCAGCCGTTGCAAAGCCTAAGCTTTCGGGCTATGACGGAAAGCTCAATGCAAACTATCTCGCGGACTGGGACGACTATCTCTCCAAGAGCTTTTTCCCGCGCCTCGGCTGCATCACGGTCTGGGATAAGCTGTGCTCCGGCGTGTTCGGCACCTCGGTCAACGACGATGTGGTGCTCGGGCGGGAGGGCTGGCTCTTTTACTTCACGGCGGCGGATGACCGCTCGGGCGCGAGCCTCCTGTCGGATGCGGAGTTCGCCGCCTGCGCACACAATGCGGCGCTGATGCAGGAGTATGTGGAGAGCCGCGGCGGGCGCTTTCTGCTCACCGTGCCCAATGCGAAATACGACCTTTATCCCGACTATGTGCGGGATTATGTGAAAATCGCCGAGGGGCGGAACGTGGAGCTTTTGCAGGATGCCCTGCAAAGCGAGAGAGTGAGCTTCTGCGATATGTATGCACTCTTTTCCAATGAAGATGAAATTTTATACTGGCACACCGACAGCCACTGGAACGGGCGCGGCGCGGCACTGGCGGCGGACGGCATCCTGAGGGGACTGGGGCGCGAGGCGCACTGGTTTGACGGTGAGTTTGTCGAGGCGGAGCCGCATTTCGGCGACCTGTATGAGATGCTCTATCCCAAGGGCGGGCTGCGGGAGCCGGACTGGCTGCCCGCATCGGGCTTCCGTTTTGACTATGTCAGCCGCTTTGGGACGGTCAACGACGTGGAGATCGAGACGGCGAGCGAGACGGGCGAGGGGCGGCTGCTGCTGTTCCGCGACTCCTTCGGGCGCAACCTCTATCCCTATCTCGCGGAGGACTTCGCCGCGGCGCAGTTCTCGCGCGAGAACAGCTACGACCTCTGCCGCATGGAGACCATGGATGCGACGGACGTGGTCGTGGAGCTGGGGCAGCGGAACATCGTATATCTGCTGAAATATGCGGCGATCTATCCCGCGCCGGAGCGCGATGATTCGGTGACGGAGGGATGCGCGGCGGCGGACTGTGCCGTGCAGAGCAAGAGCGCGGAGCGCGTTCTGCCCGGCTATGTACTGCTGACGGGCGAGCTCGACGGCGTGGACGGAACGCCGGTCTACGTCCGGCTCGGCGGGCAGGTTTATGAGGCAATGCGCACGGAGACCGGCTTCGCCGCCTATGTGACGGCGGAGGCAGATGCTTCCGAAGCGGAAGTTTTGATCGGACAATAACGAAAAGCCCTCCCAACGGGGGGCTTTTGCTATGGAGGTTTTTCTATGCAGGCGACGGTTTTGATTGACAATGTGAGCTGCAATGCGCTTTTGCAGGAGTGGGGGCTCGCGTTCTGGATTGAGTACGGCGGGAAGAAAATTCTGCTGGACACCGGTGCGTCCGGCGGCTTTGCGGAAAACGCCGCGGCGCTCGGCATTAATCTTGCAGAGGCGGATTTCGGCGTTCTGTCCCACGCCCACTACGACCATTCGGACGGCATGGCGGACTTTTTCGCTGCGAACGAAAAGGCGAAATTCTATCTGCAGGAGAGTGCCCGCGAGGACTGCTGGTGTCGGGAGGGACTGCGCCGCCGCTACATCGGCATCAAGCGCGGCACGCTCGACCGGTATGCCGACCGCATCGCGCGCGTGGACGGTGAGTGTTCACCCTGCGAGGGCGTGTGGATCCTGGGACACACCACGCCGCATCTGGAGCAGGCGGGCAAAAAGGCGGGGATGTTCCGCCGCGACGGCTGGCGGCGGCTGCCCGAGGATTTTTCGCACGAGCAGAGCCTTGTGTTTGAGACGGAGACGGGGCTCGTGGTCTTCAACAGCTGCTGCCACGCCGGTGCGGACGTGATCGTGCGGGAGGTGCGCGAGCGCTTCCCCGACAAGCCCGTGCGCGCCATCCTCGGCGGCTTCCACCTGTATGAAACGCCGGACGAGGAGGTGCGTGCCTTTGCACGGCGGCTGCGTGACAGCGGCGTGGAGAGCGTCTGGACCGGTCACTGCACGGGCGCGCACGCCATGGAGCTTTTGCGGGAGGAGCTGGGCGAGCGGGCGCAGAGCCTGCATTCGGGCCTCTGCATCGCGTTTTGAGAAGGGAAAACTTGCATTATTCCGCAAGCTGTAGTATTATATAATTCGAAATAATAGATTATTTTAGACTATTTTGTACTTTTTGCTCGGAATACATCCGATCGAGGCGGCGCCATGATGCGTCCGCGGAAAGCAGGCCCGGGAGATTCAGAATGGACATGGAGAAAGAAACAAAAAAACAGCCGGAGGAGAAGGGACGCTATGCCCGTATGCGATGGCTGCTGGTGCTGTATGATCTGATCGTATATCTGGTCGTGTTCTTCGCGCTGGTGGTCATGCATCCCAGTACGGCGGAGGCGCTGACTCTGCGCCAGAATGTGACCGAGGGCGTGATCGGCGCGGTGTGCATTCTGGGGATGCGGCTGATCCTCCGCATCTATAACCAGGTCTGGCGCTACGGCGGCACCAAGGCCTACATCAGTCTTCTCCTGTCGGATGCCGCGGCGTGCCTGCTCTACTGCGGGATCGAACTGCTGCTGCCCTATCAGATCCTTTCGCTGCTGCGTATCGCGGCGGTGTGCAGCATGACGCTGCTGGGTGCGATCGCCGAACGCCTTGTCTATCAGTATATTTACCATTTTGCCAGTATGCGCGGAGCGCAGGGCTCGCTGCTCCGCTTTATCCTCAGCACCTTCGGCGGCGTGGAGGTCAACCCCGACGAGCCGGAGCTCGCGGAGGCGGCGGCGCGCCGCATCAAGATCGCCATTGTCGGTGCGGGACGTACCGGCGTGGGTCTGGCGGAGGAGCTTCTGAACAACCCCCGCGCCTCGTACAAGCCCGTCTGCTTCATCGAGGTCAACCGCGAGAAGATCGGCCGCTTGATCTACGGTGTGCGGGTGCTGTCCGAAGGGGAGGCCACGATCTCCACGCTCGCGCAGATCGGCGTGCAGGAGATCGTATTCGCGCTGCCTCAGATGGATGCGGAGAAGAAAAAGGCGCTCTACGACTTCTACAGCCGCACCGGCTGCCGCCTGAAGGTCTACGATTATCCCGCTGTGCAGACGGCCTCGCAGACCGGCAAGCGCAGTATGCGCGCCTTTGACATCGAGGAGCTTTTGTTCCGCAAGCCCGTGGAATTCGACAGCGAAAACACCTACGCCTACTACCGCGATAAGGTCATCCTCATCACGGGCGGCGGCGGCTCGATCGGCTCGGAGCTGTGCCGCCAGATCGCGAAGATGCAGCCGAGGAAGCTCATCATCCTGGGTGTGTACGAGAACGGTGCCTCCGATGTGCGGCACGTGCTGAAATTGGTCTACGGCGCGGCACTGGATCTGCAGGTCGAGAACCGCTCCGTGTGCGACCGGCGGGCGCTGGAACAGGGCTTCGACACCT
>JAZUEL010000044.1:0-10258 GCA_045640125.1 Oscillospiraceae bacterium | reverse complement strand
CGGCGAGACCTGCGTGAAGCTCTATGAAAGCAGAAAATCCAATTAAAAATACAGAAGGAGACCCACTACCATGAATCTTGTCTACGGAATCAAGGACAAACCCAAGTTCGGTCAGCTTATCGTGTTCGCGCTGCAGCAGCTTCTCGCGATCATGGCCGCCACCATCGCCGTGCCCGCCATCATCGGCAACGGCATGAGCCAGACCGCCGCCCTGTTCGGCGCCGGCGTCGGCACCATCGTATACCTGCTGTTCACCAAGTTCAAAAGCCCCGTCTTTCTCGGAAGCTCCTTTGCCTTCCTCGGCTCCATGGCGACCGCGTTCGCCGGTGCCGTCAGTGTGCAGGCCGGTTACATGGGTCTGATCATCGGCGCGGCTTTCGCAGGTCTCGTGTATGTGATTCTCGCTATCGTTGTAAAATGCTGCGGTGTCAAGTGGATCTCTAAGCTGATGCCCCCCGTGGTCATCGGCCCCACGGTCTCGATCATCGGTCTGTCCCTTGCGGGCAACGCCGTGGGCGCCTTCTCCGGCGGCGCGGTGAGCGGCAACCCCTACGTCTGCATCATCTGCGGTCTCGTGACCCTCGCGGTCGTGATGCTCTGCTCCGTGTACGGCAAGGGCTTCATCCGCATGATCCCCTTCGTCATCGGCATCCTCGCGGGCTACGCCGTCGCCATGATCTTCACCCTCATCGGCAACGCCACCGGCAACGAAGCGCTTCTCGTCATCAACTTCGGTCTGTTCGCCTCCATGACCTGGGTGCCCGACTTCACCTTCGTCACCGCGTTCAAGGGTCTTGCCGATATCAACGGCGCATACATCGCCACCATCGCCGTGGCTTACGTCCCCGTCGCCTTCGTGGTCTTTGCCGAGCACATCGCCGACCACAAAAACCTCTCCTCCATCATCGGTGCCGACCTGCTGGAGGAGCCCGGTCTGCACCGCACCCTGCTGGGTGACGGCATCGGCTCCTTCGCCGGCTCCATCTTCGGCGGCTGCCCCAACACCACCTACGGCGAATCCGTCGGCTGCGTCGCCATCTCCGGCAATGCCTCCGTCATCACCATCCTCGCCACCGCGATCCTCGCCATGCTCATCTCCTTCTTCGGCCCCTTCGCCACCTTCCTCGCCACCATCCCCGGCTGCGTCATGGGCGGCGTGTGCATCGCGCTGTACGGCTTCATCGCCGTGTCCGGTCTGAAGATGATCCAGGTCGTTGATCTGAACAAGAACCGCAACCTCTTCGTGGTCTCCGTCATCCTCATCTGCGGCATCGGCGGTCTGGTCGTGTCCTTCGGACAGGTCACCATCACCTCCATCGCCTGCGCCCTCATCCTCGGCATCCTCACCAACACCATGCTGGCGAAGGAGTCCGACGAGGTCAGACCTCAGCAAGTCATTAAGTAATCCATTCCATTTGATCTGCTCGCCCGAAGTGAATTCGGGCGGCATAATCCTCGGGGCTAACGCCCCTTGCGGATTTACGCCCGCTCCTGCGGGCGGCTCGCGCTGACCGCGCTTCGCACAAACCTCATCCATTCCCCTCTTTTAGTAAAAACGGCGGCAGGTCGCATGACCTGTCGCCGTTTGATATTGTAGAGAAAATGTTTTGGATTATCCGATGCTGATCTCGCCGCCGGAGACGGTTACATCGAAGTCATAGCTGTCGATGGGGTCGTTCGCTTCCCAGCTTCGCTCATAATAGAAGTGCAGATGCGCCGTTCCGTCCTGCGCGGGGGCAAAGCGGTATTCAAACACGCCGCCGACACCTGCCATGGCCTCCTCGGTCTCATCGGGCAGATAATTGTCCTGCTCCACCTCGGTCAGACAGTCGCCCTGCATCTCCCAGCCCCAGGTGTAGCCCGTGGTGGGGTTGCCCTTCAGCCGCACGACCAGCTCACCGTCCGTGACGACCGCGCTTTTATCCGCCGCAGGCTCCTCCGCTTCCTTCGCGCCGCAGCCGACGCACAGCAGCAGCGCCGCGCACGCCAAAATCAAAACCAGCTTTTTCATAAGAACTCCTTTCGGTTTCCGTATTTTATGCTATAATAGCAAAAACAAACCAGTCTTTCAATATTCGGACGCTCCGAAACGCATAAAGTTTCGCGTCCGACGAAAAAGGAGTATTCTCATGTCCAAGCTGTCCGATGCCGAAGCGCGTTTTCTGGTCGGAGATTCCGACGCATTGACCCCGCAGGAGCCCGTCCTCGCGCTCTGCCGCTCCAAGCAGGCGCAGCACGACTTTTTCCTCTCGCAGAATTTCCCCGCGCCGCAGGATTTCCCCGACGGCAGCGAGCCTTACATCGTGCGCCCCGACTGCGCCGAGGGCGGACGCGGGATCTGGGTCACGGACGATTACTGCGAGGCGGGCGGCGCGGTCAACGCCAACTTCGTCACGCAGGAGGAGCTGAGCGGTGCTGTGTTCTCCGTGCAGCTTCTGGGCGCAGGCGGACGCTTCGCCGCCCTGCCCGCCGTCGAGCTCACCATGGACGACCGCTACGACCGCTGCCGCGCCGCATACCGCGCCGGTCTCGACCCCGACGGCACGCTGCATACGCTTGCGCTCCAAGTCGCACAGGCGCTCGCGCTCGATGGTGCGGCGGAGATGAAAGCCGTGCTGCACGGCGGTAAGTTCTACTGCCTCGCGCTCAACGCCGGTCTTGCGCCGCTCAGCTCGTCGGCATTATATTTCGCGGGTCTCCATGTCGCCGACGCATTGGATGCCTTGAAGCGCGGCGATGCCCTGCCGACCGCAAAACAGGATGCCGCGGTCAGTCTCATGAAAAACGGGCGCACCGTCGGCTCGCGGGAGACCGACGACATCGGCGAGCTCCGCCGTGAGGAAAACGCCCTCACGGACGGCCGCATCCAGATCACCTGCCTGTAAAACCCTCACACGCCGAGCACAGCATAGCGCAGCACGTACAGCAGCCCCACGCCCGGGATGCCCAAAAGCCCCGAGGCGGCAAGGCTCGCAGCGTTGACCGCCACGCCGCCGCCGAAAACCGCCGCCACGGTATTGGCGGTGATGAGCGAGGTCACTCCCGCAATGCCGTGCAGCACGAAGCGCCCGAGCCGGTTTTGCAGCGTTTGCAGCACCGACACGATGACCCCCACCAGCACCAGCCCCGTCAGCACGGTCAGCGCCTTCCAAACATACTCCGGCATGGCAAATGCCCCCTTGTCCTCATTTTCCAGTAATTTATACGGGACAAGTCGCCGATTTAGACATATAATAGACCCAGACAGAGATACGCACAACCTCACTCGGAGCGGGCGCCACCCCGCTCCGTTTTTGTTTCCTTGCTTTTTTCCGTTTGCTGGGTTATACTATATATTTAGGATATAATGCGCAATTTATACAAGATTTTGTGAGGAGCTTTGGTATGCCCAAGCGTAAGAAAGAAGAATACAGCAACGAGAGCATCGTCCTTCTGGAGGGTGCCGACCGCGTTCGAAAGCGTCCGGCGGTCATCTTCGGCTCGGACGGACTGGACGGCTGCGAGCATTCCGCCTTTGAGATTTTGTCCAACTCCATCGACGAGGCGCGCGAGGGACACGGCGAGCTCATCACCGTCACCCGTTTCGAGGACGGCTCCATTCAGGTGGAGGACTTCGGACGCGGCTGCCCCGTGGACTGGAATCCCAACGAGAAGCGCTTCAACTGGGAGCTGGTCTACTGCGAGCTCTACGCCGGCGGTAAGTACAAAAACGACGAGGGCGAGAGCTACGAATACTCCCTCGGCTTAAACGGTCTCGGTGCCTGCGCCACGCAGTATTCTTCGGAATACATGGACGTGACCGTCTGGCGCGACGGCTTCCGCTACGATCTGCACTTTGAAAAGGGCAAGATCGCGGGCGAGCTGCAAAAGAATCCCGCCGACCGCAAAAAGACCGGCACGACCCACCGCTGGAAGCCCGACCGCGAGGTCTTTACCGACATCGACATCCCCGTGGAGTGGTATCAGGAGACACTGCGGCGGCAGGCCGTGGTGAATGCGGGTGTCACATTCCGGCTCAAGATCCAGCAGGGGCGCAGCTTTGATACCATCGATTACGTCTACGAAAACGGCATCCTCGACTACGTTTCCGAAATCGCGGGCGAAACGCCGCTGACGACACCCGAGTTCATCGACACCGAACGCCGCGGACGTGACCGCGCGGACAAGCCCGAATACAAGGCGAAGCTCTCCGCCTGCTTCTGCTTCTCCCGTGAGGTGCAGCGCATCGAATACTACCACAACTCCTCGTGGCTGGAGCACGGCGGCGCGCCCGACAAGGCGGCGCGCGTCGGCTTCGTCTACGCCATCGACAGCTACATCAAAAAGCTCGGCAAATATCAGAAAAACGAGTCGAAAATCTCCTTCCAGGATGTGCAGGACTGTCTGGTACTGGTGACGAACTGCTTCTCCACCCAGACCTCCTACGAAAACCAGACCAAAAAGGCGATCACGAATAAATTCATCCAGGAGGCCATGACCGACTTCTTCAAGGAGAAGCTGGAGATCTGGTGCATCGAGCACAAGGCGGAAGCCGACCGCATGGCGGATCAGGTGCTGGTGAACAAGCGCTCGCGCGAGCAGGCGGAGCGCACCAGACTGAGCATCAAAAAGAAACTCACCGGCACCATGGACATCGTCTCCCGCGTCGAAAAATTCGTGGACTGCCGCTCCAAGGATGCCAACGAGCGCGAGATATACATCGTCGAGGGCGATTCCGCTCTCGGAAGCTGCCAGCTCAGCCGCAACGCCGAATTTCAGGGGCTCATGCCCGTGCGCGGCAAGATCCTCAACTGCCTCAAGGCGGACTACCCCCGCATTTTCAAGAGCGACGTTATCACCGACCTTTTGAAAGTCCTCGGCTGCGGCGTGGAGGTGCAGAACAAGGCGAGCAAGGATCTGAACCAGTTCGATCTCGCCAACCTCCGGTGGAACAAGGTCATCATCTGCACCGATGCGGACGTGGACGGCTACCAGATCCGCACCCTCATCCTCACGATGCTGTGGCGGCTGACACCGACGCTCATCCGCGAGGGCTATGTCTACATCGCGGAAACGCCGCTGTATGAGCTCACCTGCAAGGGCAAGACATGGTTTGCCTACGACGAGCGCGAAAAGACGGACATCGTCGAGAGCTTCGGCGAGGCGAAATTCACCATCCAGCGCTCCAAAGGTCTGGGCGAGAACGACCCCGAAATGATGTGGATGACGACGATGAATCCCGAGACGCGGCGACTCATCCGCGTGATGCCGGAGGATGCCGAGGAGACGGCGCGGGTGTTCGACCTGCTGCTGGGCGACGATCTCGCGGGCCGCAAGGCGCACATCGCCGACGAGGGCGGACGCTATCTGGATATGTTAGATATCTCGTAAGGAGTCTGTATGGCTAAGAAGAAGGAACAAAAAGAAATAAAGCGCGTTGGCGATCCGAATGTCATGGGTTTAAGAGGTCAGACCGTGGAACAACCCATCACGGAAACGCTGGAAACGAACTATATGCCCTACGCCATGTCGGTCATCGTGTCCCGCGCCATTCCGGAGATCGACGGCTTCAAGCCCAGCCACCGGAAGCTGCTGTACTGTATGTATAAAATGGGTCTGCTGAACGGCGCGCGCACCAAGAGCGCGAACATCGTCGGCGCGACCATGCACTATAACCCCCACGGCGATGCCGCCATCTACGAAACGATGGTGCGTCTCGCCAAGGGCAACGAATCGCTGCTCGTGCCCTTTGTGGACTCCAAGGGCAACTTCGGCAAGGTCTACTCCCGCAACATGGCCTACGCCGCGAGCCGCTACACCGAAGCCAAGCTCGCGCCCATCTGCGCGGAGCTGTTCCGCGACATCGACAAGGACACCGTGGACTTCGTCCCCAACTACGACAACTCCACCACCGAGCCGACGCTCCTGCCGACGACCTATCCCAACGTGCTGGTGTCGTCCAACCTCGGCATTGCCGTCGGCATGGCGAGCCAGATCTGCGGCTTTAACCTCGGCGAGGTCTGCGAAACGACGATCGCCTACCTCAAAGACCCTGCGTGCGACATTATGGCGACGCTGCCCGCGCCGGATTTCCCCACCGGCGGCGAGATCGTCTACAACGCCACGCAGATGGCGGAGATCTACCGCACGGGACGCGGCTCCTTCCCCGTGCGCGCCAAGTGGCGCTACGACGAGAAGCAGCACATCATTGAGGTCTATGAGATCCCCTACACCACCACCACCGAGGCCATCATCGACAAATGCCGCGACCTCATCAAAGAGGGCAAGATCAAGGAGATCGCGGATATGCGCGACGAGACCGACCTCGGCGGTCTCAAGATTGCCATCGACGTGAAGCGCGGCACGGAGCCGGACAAGCTCATGACGAAGCTTTATAAGCTCACGCCGCTGCAGGAGAATTTCCCCTGCAACTTCAACATCCTCGTCGCGGGCTCGCCGCGCGTCATGGGCGTGCGCGGAATTCTGGAGGAGTGGACGGCGTGGCGCATCGAATGCGTCCACCGGCGCACATACTATGAAATGACGAAGAAGCAGGACAAGCTGCATCTGCTTCTGGGTCTGAAGCGCATCCTGCTCGACATCGACCGCGCCATCGCCATCATCCGCGAGACGGAGAGCGAGGCAGACGTGGTGCCGAATCTCATGATCGGCTTCGGCATCGACGAGGTGCAGGCGGAGTTCGTCGCGGAGATCAAGCTCCGCAACATCAACCGCGAATACATCCTCAAGCGCGTCGCGGAGACGGACGACCTCGCGAAAGAGATCGAGGAGCTCGAAGCCATCCTCAGCTCCAAGCGCCGCATCAAGACCATCATCGCGGACGAGCTGAAGCAGGTCATCAAAAAATATCCCACGCCCCGCCGCACCACCATGGTCTGGTCGGACGAGGTCGAGACCTTCGAGCCGGAGGACGCGGTGGAGGATTACCCCGTGCATCTGTTCATTTCGCAGCACGGCTATTTCAAGAAGATCACGCCGCAGTCGCTGCGTATGTCCGCCGAGCAGAAATACAAGGAGGACGACGGCCCCGGTCAGTATTTCGAGACCACGAACGCCGCCGAGCTGCTTGTGTTCACGGATAAGCAGCAGGTGTATAAGGCGCGCTGCGCCGACTTTGCCGATGCCAAGGCGAGCGTTTTGGGCGACTATCTGCCCACGAAGCTCGGCTTCGAGGAGGGCGAATCGGTGCATACCGTCGTGCTCGCCGGAGACTGGAGCGGCTCGCTGCTGCTGTTCTTTGCAAACGGCAAATGCGCCCGCATCCCCGTCAACGCCTACGCCACCAAGACCAACCGCCGCCGCCTCACCGGCGCTTACAGCGACAAGAGCCCGCTCGTCACCGTCCTGCCGCTCAAGGAGGATGCGGAGGTCGCCGTGCAGTCGGCGGAGGGTCGCTGCGTGGTGTTCTCCACGGCGCTGCTCGCGCCCAAGACCAGCCGCGCGACGCAGGGCGTGGGCGTACTGACGGTGAAAAAACACCCGCTGTCCGGCGCGTGCTTCCTCGCGGACAGCCCCATCCAAAACCCCGCCCGCTACCGCGTGCGGAGTCTGCCCGCCGCCGGTGCCAAGCTCACCGACACCGACCGGGGCGAGGAACAACTCAGTCTGCTCTAAAACCACAACAATCTTTCACTACTGCACCCAGATCACGGAGGTGAAGTATTTTCGCGCCAGACAATCTCAAGCGAGCGAAAGCGTATCGGGTATACGTCGAGCGAGCTTGAGGCAGTATGGCACGAAAAGACAAGCCTTTTCGAAAAATCGCCTCGCTTGCTTGTTTATATGAAGAATCTAACCTTTACCAAATCGGATATTAAAAGCGTAATTTTAATCGTTCTCGGTGCTGCCATCGCCGCGGCGGGCGTGTCGTTCATCACCTATCCCAACGGCATCGTCTCCGGCGGCGCGACCGGCATCGCACAAATCGTCAACACGCTCACGGGGCTGCCCGTCGGCGTGATGACGGTCATTCTGAACGTGCCGCTGTTCGTGCTCGCGTGGAAAAAGTTCGGCATCCGCTTCATTCTCGGCTCACTGCTCGGGATGCTGACAAGCTCGCTGTTTATCGACCTGTTCGCCTCGCTCGAGCTCGTTCTGACGGACGATCTGCTGCTGACGGCAGTGTACGGCGGTCTTATCAAGGGTCTCGGCTACGGTCTCATCTACACCACCGGCGCGACGGGCGGCGGCTCGGACATCGCCGCGCGTATGCTCCGCCGCCGCTATCCCTATATCAACTTCGGCACGATCTCGCTCGCGCTCGATGCCGCCGTGGTCATCGCCTACGCCCTCGTCGTACACCACTACGACACCGCCATGTACACCGTCATCACCATGTTCGTGTCCTCGCGGGTCGTGAATCTGCTGCTCTACGGCGCGATGAACTCGTCGGTCTGCTACATCATCACCATAAAGCCCCGCGAGATCGCGGATGCCATCGGCGAGCAGCTCCGCCGCGGCGCGACGCTGCTCAAGGCGGAGGGCGCGTACACGGGCGAGGAGCGCTTCGTGGTGCTCTGCGCCATCAAAAAGCAGCAGATCGCCGCGCTGAAAAAAATCATCACCGCCATCGACGAACGCTCCTTTGTCATCGTCACCGAATCGCACGAGGTGTTCGGTCAAAACTTCTCCAGCATCTCCAAAGCAGATTGAGAGGTAGAGTATGGACATTGAAAAACTGGAAAAAAATCTGTGCAAAAAGGGCTTTGACTTCGCCCATTTTCAAACAGGCGCGGAAGCGGCGGATTACATCGCCGCGTCGCTCTCCGGCAAAAGCGTCGGCATCGGCGGGAGCATGACCGTGCAGCAGCTCGGCCTGTATGAGAAGCTGCGGGAAAACAACCTCGTTATATGGCATCTTGCAGACGGCAAAACCGATGAGATCATGCTCGATGCCTGCAACGCAGAGGTTTACATAACCAGCGCCAACGCCGTGAGTGAGCAGGGCGACATCCTCAACATCGACGGGCGCGGCAATCGCCTCGCCGGTACGCTGCTGCGCAAGGAAAAGGTTTACATAATTATTGGCTCGAATAAACTCGCGCCGGATTTTGAAGCTGCACTGGAACGTGCGAGGAACGTCGCCGCCCCCGCCAACTGCAAGCGGCTCGGCACCAAAACGCCCTGCGCCGCTGCGGGTCACTGCTTCGACTGCCAAAGCCCCGAGCGTATATGCAACGCGCTGCTGGTGTTCTGGCGCAAGCCCTACTGGTGCGACAGCATGGAGGTCGTGCTGGTGGATGAGGAACTCGGCTATTAAAAAGGAGTAGAAAATGAAACGCCTTTTGTCGCTGATACTGTGCCTGTGTCTGCTGCTGCCGTTTGGCGGCTGCGGTCTGTTCGACCGCGCCGATTATGAGCTTTCGGATTACAGCCCTGTCACAGAGGACGAGCCGCTGACCGACAGCGTGGGCTATATCTCCGACTACGCCGCGCTCAAACGCGCCATCGTGTGGCTGGTGTCCGAGCACGAGGAATCGGCGGAGCTGCAATTCCAGAACTACGACGGCAACATCTCCCGCGATCTGTCGCAGGCGTGCTGGGAGGTCAAAAGCTCCACGCCGCTCGGCGCTTTTGCCGTGGACTACACCAGCTTCGACCTCTCGCGCATCGTCAGCTTCTATCAGGCGGATGTGTTCATCACCTACAAACGCTCGGCGGAGCAGGTGAAGCAGCTCGAACGGCTGACGGGGCTTTCCGCCTTCCGCCGCCGTCTGACGGACGCGCTCGCAGCGGGGGAGACCTATCTCGTTTTGCAGATGACCGCCGCGTCGCTGACACCGGAGCTGGTGCGCGACCGCGTGCAGAAGGCCTACTATGCCGACGCGCTGCACTGCCCCGTGCTGCCGGAGGTGGAGGTCAGCCTCTATCCCGATACGGGCGTGGAGCGCATTGCGGAGATCACGCTCAACTACGGCAGGAGCGCCGACGAGCTCGCCGCTCTGCGCGAGGGACTTCTCACCGCCTGTCAGGAGCTTGTCGGCGATCTTCTCCCCGCCGCATCGGATGAGCCGTCGGATGAGCCGGCACAAGCCGATGTGGATGCCCTCTATACCGCCGCCCTGCGTCTCACGGCGCAATGCACCGAGGCGACGGACGGCCCGAACACCGCCTATGAGGCGCTGACGAGCGGCGCGGCAAGCTCCGAAGGGCTCGCCATGGCGTATGAGGCGCTGTGCAGCCTGCTCGGCGCGGACTGCCAGATCGTCGCGGGACGGCTGGACAACGAGGAGCATTTCTGGAACATCGTCACGCTGGA